>JANQJH010000561.1 GCA_028281705.1 Verrucomicrobiales bacterium | reverse complement strand
GCGCCTCCCTGGGGGTCAGCGAAGATGCCGCCCGCAAACGTGTCGACCGCTCCGTCGTAAAACTTCGCCGGTGGTTCCACCAGCGCGGCGTCACGTGCTCAGCGATCGCCCTGACAACCGCGATGAGCACGCACAGCGTCCAGGCATTACCATCAACGCTCACCCTTGCATCCATTCAAACTGCGGTCGCCCAAGCCACTCTCACGACCAACACTGCCTCTTTAATCACTATCATGACTTCGACAAAAGGACTCTTCTCCGTGGCGCTCGTGTTGGGAGCCATGCTACCCATTTCACTTTCCTATTTCTCGACCGATTCGACAGACACCGGCCCGGTCAACATCACTTCATCGAAGCTGGAAAGCCTGACGATTCCAGATTCGCAGTCCAGTGGCTTGATCGCCGAATGGGAAGCCTTGATGGAGAACCACGGACCCGCGGTCGGGTCGCTGGGAGAAGTCTATGAGGTGATCAAAAGGATCGAGGATCCCTTCCGACGGCGCGCCTTTCGCGGGGCCCTCATCACCGAATGGATCGCGCGTGATCCGCAAGAGGCACTGGCCTATTTCCGCGCGGAAGATCCTGGCAGAGTGACGCACTGCCTTCGCGAATGGCTCGAGGCAGACCCCCGCGGTGCGACTGAGGCCATGCGCGCTGATCCATCGGGCATCGAGAAGTCCATCCGCTCCTTGTTGATCGAGATCGTTGCCGTCCAGCCTGAAGCCGTGCCCAGCCTCAGCCAACATATCGAGAAACGGGGATCCTGGACTCACCATGTGCGGGATGCCTTTGCCGTGCTCGCGGAATCCGACCACGCCATGTCTCTATCAAAAGCAGAGGCCATGGAGGAACCGCAGCGCACGGAGGCCCTGGCGGGTGTGGCCATGGGTTGGGCCAAAGTGAATGGGCCCGAGGCGCTTCAATGGGCCGAGGCGCTCGATGATACCACGGAAGGCAAGGGTTCCATCCTCCGGAGCCTCTTGGTCGGTTGGGCGGAGACCGATCCCGCCGCCGCGCTCGATCATATCCGCATCGCTCCGCCCGGGGGCGCAGAACTCGAGTTTGCCAACGACACCGGCGGACAAGTAATCCGGGCGGCAGCCAAGGCCAACTTCGACGCCACGCTTGCCTGGATGGGGGAGAATCCCGGAAAATTGGGCCATGAAGCCCTGGGCGGTCTCAGCGCCGAGTTGGGCCAGCGCCTCCGGGAAAACACGGGAAGCACCTTGGACATGATCCGCGATCATCCCGCTTCGGCGGACTTGCTTCCCGCCCTCCACAGTCAGCTCTTGAACGAAGGCTATGCCAACAAGGACGCCGTGTGGAGCTGGCTTCACCAGCAGGAGGATTCGGAGATGGTACGCGACACCCGCATGCGCCTCACGAGATCGGCCGCGTGGAAGGAGCCCGAGGTCGCGCTGAAGTGGCTCGACCAGTCGCCCGAGTTGTTCACCGCAGAGGAGCGTGATCAAGTGCTCTCGGCCATGTTCAACGGAGGCAGCAATCTGGCGGCGGTCGAAGCGGTACTCGACACCGCACCAGACGGCATGCGCGAACGTTTGTTAGAACAATCCTTCAACTACCTCAACGAGGAGCGATCCGCTCCGCTCGACCGTTGGATTGAGCGCATCGATGCCTTGCCAGCTGAAAAACGAGCCGGAGCAAGCGCGGCGGTGGCGCGCCAATGGGCCAGTGTCGATCCCCAGCAAGCGATCGCCTGGGCGAATACCCTGACAGATTCCACGCAGTCAATGGAAGCGCTCTCGGGTGCCGTGAAAACCTGGGTCGGCCTCGATAGCTACGAAGCCTCGGAGTGGATCGCCACGCTTCCCGAGGGAAGCCAGCGGGACCACTCGACACTCACCTTGGTGAACGGCATTGCTAGATCGGAGCCCGACTCCGCTTGGGAATGGGCCAAGACGATTTCCCAACCCGATCTCCGGGCGAAGGCCTTGGGCGTCGCCTTTGCCCGGGTCTCAGAGCGGGACCCACAGATGGCCAATGCCTGGCTCCAGGACGCCAGCCTGACAGAATCCGATCTCCAGAATCTCACGGGAGAAAAGTAGCACCATGGCTAACAGATTACACATCGGAAGCCTGAGCCTGCTCCTCGGAGGATGTCTCGGTTTGTTGCTCGGACTCGGCCTCAATCAGCGCCTTCTCGATCAAAGAACGAGCCCCGCGGCTCCATTGTCTTCACAAGAAGCTTCGCTGGAAACAACTTCTCCCAAACTCCTCCTTCCCGCGCACCGCGGTTTGGACGACGCCTTTCGAAAAGCCCTGCAGAAGAGTACCCGGACGCAAAACTGGCTTTGGCTGGCCACTCAGGCGGAAACCGCAAGCCCAGAGGAAATGCCTCGGCTCGTCCGGCTAGCGGCCGGCGATGCTGAACTGCTCAAGATGCTCGGAGCGCACTGGGCCAGTCTCGATCCCCAGCACATGCTTACCTATCTCTTGGCCGACCAACGGAGCGCCCAGAGATCCATCGAAGGCAGTCGCGAGCTTCTCAATCAGCTGATTCGTCAGTGGGGAGAGAGCGATGCCGCCGGACTGGCGGACGCCCTCTCGGACGACGAGCTCTTCGCCGGCTACCAAAACTTTCGATGGAGTGGCGTCAACGCCATCATGAAAGAGGATCCAACCCTGGGACTGCGCATGTTGACACGGTGGAACATCCAAAACTACACGCCATCAATGAACAAGGTCGGCGACTGGGCCAAAAAGGATCCCACAGCCGCAGCGCAATTGGTCGGCTCCCTAACGAACCACTACGCCCGCAAACGCGCTTTCGAAGAGGTGGCCAAAGCCTGGTCCCCCAACGACCTGCCGAGTGCGATCGAGTTTGCCAAAACAAGCCTCACGGGTTCGGGACAGGATGAACTCACGAGTGCCTTGATGACACGTTGGGTGAAAGAGAATCTGGATGAGGCCATCGGCTATGCCGTCCAACAAGACGATGCGCGTATCCTGGCCGCCATGAGTGAACCGCTAGTCGCAGCGTGGGCAAGAAAGGATCCCGCCGCCGCTCTGGCATGGAGCCAGGAGGCCCTCCCGACCCCGGCGCGGGTGCAGGCTGTGAGCACCACGATCGCGGCGATTGCTCGTGACAACTTGGAACTGGGCCGGCAGCTGGTCGCTGATTCACCACCGGGAGGGACGAGAAATCAGGCGGCATCAGCATTCCTCGAGACGTGGTTGGATCAGCCTGATCTCGATGTCGAGGCACTCGGCCAGTGGCTGGGCAACTTTGAAGACAAGGTGGCTCAATCCAGAGCGATCAACAACGCGCAGTGGGACTGGGTTCGCAAACATCCCGAGAGTGCGAAGGATTTTCTCGCCAGTGAACACGGCGGTCTGGCCACGGAGGGAATGATTCGCCGCCTTGCCAGCGGAGAAGTTCGAAAGGATCCGCAAGCCGCCCTCGACTGGGCCCGGAGTCTCGATGGTGAGCCTGGTGAGAAGGCACAAAGGTTCGCCGTGGAACAGTGGTACCACATGCAACCGGACGCCGCCATGCAATGGGCCACGCAAGAGGCCCAAGGTGATGAACGAACCCAGGCGATCCAAGGTATTTCCCGCTCGTTGGCCTTTGCCAGCGAAGATCGACTTCGATCCTGGGTCGCCCTCCTCAAGGCCGACGAACGCCGCGTCGCCCGCGAATTCCTCGATGCCATGCGTCTAGCAAAGAAGCACGCCGCCGTGGTCAGGAGAGTTTTCGACGAGTGACCTCGCCGCCTTGCTCAGAGGCGTGCGTTCTCAGAGGAGAATGGTGACGGCGCGCACTTGCTATCCGTGGAGCCACGTGGTGCGGCCACTCCTGTTCGCCTGGTCGGCGTCCTTATTCGATAGATGCCATCTTCCAGATCTACTACCACTGCGCGTCTTCCTCTCGTCCACCGAGCCCTGTAGGGGATCGGGTAGGTCAGGGGCCTTGCGGCCCCCTTCCCCCCTAAGCACCGGCCAT
>JANQJH010000556.1 GCA_028281705.1 Verrucomicrobiales bacterium | reverse complement strand
GGTCGGTTGAGTTTGCGAGCCGAGGGACTAAAGTCCCCCCAAGGTCTGTGTCTCGAACCCGCCCGCCATGGAGGATGGCAATGTTGTTGGGTGTTGGTCCGATGCCGTTCTCAATCGCTCCCGCCAAAACCGGCGACGATTCGCGGAGCTGAAGTTGTTCACCCAGACCGCCACGAGTTCACGTGCGGCATCCCCACGCCGGTAAGTCCGTTGCAGAAGGATCTCCAGTGCGGCATCCCGTGAGGAAGAGGCCGACTCGGCCAAAATGCCTCTGGCGGCCACGACTGGATTCAGCGCCGCCATCACTTCCGTTTCGCCGATCAAGAGTGCGGATGCCAGGGCCGGCTTGGCCACTCGGCGCCACTTCGCCAGGCGAGTTCGCCCCTGCCCCACGAGCATTCCCTGCGCCGCCGCGATCGCGACGCCGGGTGGCAGCGACTCCAATAACGGCTCCAGGGTTGAAGGGGATTCGGTGAGACCGAGTTGAAAGCACGCATGCTCCAATATTCGTTCTCTTCCAGGACCGTCCCCTAACTACTGAGCCCATTCCAGAGCGCGTTCGGGTCCGACGGCACCGGCCATGCACCCGAATGCAGGAGCCGCCTCCGAGGCCAAGGATTGCTTGGCCATCCAAGCCATCGCCGCATCGGGATCATCTTTCGCCCATCGCACCGTCAAGGCGACGAGTGCACTTTCGCGCTCTTCACGCGGAAGATCTAGCACCCATTCCGCGGCACGTTCCGCTTCCAGTCCAGCCCATCGCTCCACAAAACGGTCAGTCAATTCTCGGACATCCGATTCCATCACCCAATCCGCCGTCGCCTGCCGGTCCCATTCGAAGAAATGAGGTAGCAGGGCGGCGTAGAGGCGGCGAATGGGGACGTCGACCTCATCCTCGAAGCGCACCCGCGCATCCATGTTTGAAACCACCGTCGCCTTCGAGGGTTCGGGGAATTCCTTCAACCACGAGAGCGTCTGTTCGAAACCGTGCTGGGCCATGGCTTCCGCCAAGACTTCGTAATGGCTCTCACCCGTACCCGCACGGGCGCCGATCAAGACAAAGGCACGCCGTGGATCTTCGAAACTGATCACGCGCACGGCGGCGCCAAAGGCGACACGCTCTCCCCGATCGCTTCGCGGCAGTCCCCCAATCCACCGCTCCATGGCGACCGCGTCCGTCCGCCACCAGACGGCAAGTGGGATCTGGAGTAGATCGACGAACATTTCCTCTTGATCGTGAAGCCTCCTTGCAAGTTCGACGATCGCCGCAGCATTGCGCGGCGAATCCAAACGGCTCCACCGCGTGAACAGATCTCTGAGATAGTCCTCCTCCCGCGGCTGGGAAAGGTGATCCATCAAGCGCAGCAAGGCTCGTTCTCGAAGTTGAGCGGCCAACCGGTAGATGCCTTCGATGTCATCCACGGCCAGTCGATCCGCTGCCGCCATCCCTCTCCGCTCCAACAAGGTACTGGTGGATTTCGCTCCGGAAGATGGGGCGAAGGTTCCGTCCTTCGGACGCCAGACGTTCAGTGGCCCCCAAACCAAGGCGCCGGCGGTCACCGTCACCACGAGCGCCACCACGCCAGGCACGTAGGAGGCCGGCAGACGAATGTTTGTTAGCACGGCAGCAAGGCTCGTCGTGCCGGTCGTGGCCGTCAGCGCCTTCTCGGATAGAGTCGACGCCAGACCAGGGGGTGAAGAGACGGCGCCCGCCGTGAACAGCTGACTGGAGAAGACCGCTCCCGTCGCTGTGATCCCGCGTTTCCTCAGCTCGGAGCGTAAGCTCTCCATGGCTCGATAAACCCTTTTCTGAGCGGCACGTAGTTCCACCCCTAACGCCGCACCGATCTCGCGAAATTCCTGACCTTCGTAGAAGCGGAGAAACAGCGCTTGCTGATCCTTTAGGGAGAGCCGTTTCAGCGAAGACCAGACCACGTCACTCATCGCCTCAAGGGACTCCGGGTTCGCCGCAGCCTGAGCCAGCATCTCGCGTTCATGGGCCTCGCGTTCCCGGGATTGACGCCGGCTTTCGCTACGAATCATCGAATTGACCTCCCGCTGCGTCGCCCCGTAAAGCCAGGAGGAAATGTGGCGAATCGTCTGCCGCCTGCCTTTCCTGGCAAAAGCCGTAAATACCCGTTGACTAACATCTTCCGACATTTGCCAATCTCGCAAGGATCGATAGGCGATTCCGAAGACAAGATTGACATGACGCTGAACGAGTTCCGCAAACGCTTGCTCGTCATGCTCGTCGCGATAAGAGCGCAGGAGGTCAAGATCATCTTCCGGCTGTCGCTCCTGGTTCGATGGTTCTTGAGCGCCCATACTATTTGACGATGACCACGCGGAACATGCCCAGTCCCGTCCCCGCCGGCACTGGCTCTTTCGAGCAGAGTCGCAATCGTTCAATGCCGGGTTTGACCTCGCGGCGCTCCACCAACTCGAAGGCTTCATCCGCGGAACGCCAATGTTCACCGTCTGAAGATCGCTGAATCTCCGCCGTAAGACCCAAGGTATGAGTGCGTACTTGAAACGTGAGTTCGATCTGGCGGGCATCGCCTTTGGAAATCATGCTCGGCTTGATCGATGCGGTATCCCCCTTGTCCTGGAGATCACTCCCCAAGGCGTACTCCACGAGGCCATCCACACCATCGCCGTCGGCATCGCCTTCCAAGCTTCCTTCGGGCAACTCCGATTGTATCTCCAGTCGCCGCACCCACTCCTCAAAGCTGAAAAGCAGCGGGAGCGGATTCATTGGAGAATGCACCGTGACATGCCCCGAGACGAGAAACCCTCCATCCGCAGGATTCCCCTCGCCGAGATGGAGAGAGTACGGAAGCCGGTTCACTCCCCAGGCACCCCATCCTCCCTCAGGCCGATCCAACTCGAAGGTTGCGATTCCGTCCGCAACGCCCACGAGCCTTCCCACCAAGGAGGGGAACGGCGCCGTCGATTCTTCAAACGCCGCAAACATGCTAGAACGACCGCCGAAGAGAAGGACCGCCTGATCGACCTGCGAGATATAGGAGTTGGTGAGAAAGGAAAGGCGATGTGAGTCCGGATCTCCCTCAATGAGCTGGCCGCCAACGAGCTGCACAGCAGAAGGCTCCACCTCCTCTCCCGGAATACTGGGAGCGCCCAAGGTGACCAATGCCTTCGAATCGTGGCTTCCTCCTTCGAGATCACGAATCGCACCCCCGAAGAGATCGATCTTGAAGGAATCAGGCCACTCATCCGCCGTTAGGGAAGCCACGTAGCTCGCCTGAACCGTTCGACCGTCATCAATGGTCTCCATGATTTCCAGTGTCACCGACACGCCTTCGATTCTCCTGAAGTGAGCCAACTCCAAATCAGCCTCTCGGATCGGCGCGCCCTCGCTTTGATACCGAACGCCAAAACGATAGGATCGCAATCCATTGTGAAACTGAGATCTCGGGAGGAAAGTCGCCTTCACCCCCATCTTCTCGGGGGGAACAGCAAAGTAAACGTTACCCTTTCTTCCTCTGGAAAACTGGCCAAGGTAGGTAGAGCCCGCCTCATCACGCACGCCGCCGAGAGTGAAGGCGAAGGCATCCGTCGTCCCTCCTCCAAAGATCCCGCCACCAATACTCCTCTCATTCCTCGCCGACTCCATATCTCGATCAAAGGCAAACCTGGCGGTCACCTCTCGACCATCCTCGGACGCCGTGGCGCCCACAAACCGTCCAGGCTGACCTGAATAGAAGAGAGAAACATCACCATCTCCGATGGTCTCGAGTAGGATCGGCGATTCACTCGTATAAACGAACTCCACTTCGAATTGCGAGTCCACTGGAGACAACACCTGCTGAATCGGAGGCAACGTCATGCTGATATGCGGAATGGGCTCAAGTGACACGAATGCGTCCTCTCCATTCGCGTCAACAATGGAATCACCGGCGCGAGCGAAGCTCGGCGTCGTCCTGCCCGTGATGTGGAGAGGCAGGCGATGCGGCCATCCAAAAGCAGGTCGTTCCAGACGAAAGACGGCATCGACAATCTTCCCTTCATCTTCCACCGCCTGCACCCCTAACAAAGATGCAAACAGTTTGTCTCGTCCCAACGGCACATAGACATCATCATCGCCAATGGTCGCGATATCGATCGGTTCCTTGGCAGAGAATCGAATAGGAAGATCGATGAATGACTCGGACTGGGCAACGGCTTGCTCAGTGATTGGGAGGTAGCGGACCACGTTCGGAGGCAGGAACGCGATGGGGGAAATCCAGGACCGATCGATGAACCGCACGCCATCCTCCGCCCTCAAGCCTCCCAAGCGAGGGCCAACGAACAAGCCATCCGGAAGCGATTCCCAGCCGGCGGCAGGACGGTGGATCCGATAGTGACCGACGACCACGGACGAGGCCAGTTTCTCAAAACGAACGAACGAAATCGGAACGTCCGGCGCTCCCACGATGAAAATGTCGTCGTCACCGAGGGACGCCACGTCAATCGCAGGGTTACCGGAAAGGCTGGAACTTTCGAAGCGGATCGACACATCGAGGTGGGGTCGGGCGCGGTTCTCTTCACTGGGATCGGGCCAGTCTACGGGGACTGTATTGAGGCTGTAACCTCCGTATCCCTCGAAGAGTGAGTCGAGTTCACCCTCAAAAGGCTCTTCGATGAGCTGGAGATCATCGATGGCAAAGGTCGTACCCGCGCCTGTAGAAAAACGCACAATGAGGCGCACCTCGGTGGGACCGCTCGGCAACGGAAACCGCCGCGAACTCAGTGTGCCTAACAAAGATTCCAGATGATGAATCTGCCGTCCAGGCTTCAGCGGCACGTGCACACCGGGAAGGTTCCACCCTCGGATTGGCAAAATCGCAAGCTTCTCATCTCGAGAGAGAGCGAACACGGGACTCAATTCCTCGTCATCGTGCCGCGTTTCCACGTAGACAGAGACATCATTTCGAAAAAACTCACCGTCCGCGTTTGGAACGGCTGTGGCGGTCATTTTAACCTTGGTCAATCGCACCTGGTCAACGGGAACCCAGGGAGTTACCCAGGCAAAGCCTCCCCCGGTGACGACGAGCTGTTTGCTCGCAGCCACCTCACCCGCAACGGTGGACTGAATCGAGCTCTCCGCGGTATACCCAGTGAAAGGATCCCCCCAGGGAGCGCTCCCCGTATCCTCCGATCCCTCGGGGAAGCGCTCGAAATCTTCCGAGAAGCGAATCTGAGGCCGCAGCTTCTCGATCTCGGGCTCCTGGGCCACACTTGTCGAGATAGCCAGTAATCCTACCAATATGCAGAGCAGTCGAAGTCGGTTCATGACAAGGATGAGCTGCCGCCAGATTACCTTGTGAGACATTTTCCCAAAGAAATTTCGCCGGCGCCCCTACCGGCTCAAACTCCCCTCAGACGGGTCTTTTAGTGTCATTTTCGCCCAATTGGGCCTCGCGACACTTGCCTGACGGCTTCTTGTCGCCTTATCGTCCGGGATGA
>JANQJH010000494.1 GCA_028281705.1 Verrucomicrobiales bacterium | reverse complement strand
CTGGCCGTTCCCCTCCTACGCCGAAGCCCTCTCATTGACCTACGGCGCCAAGGCGGCCTCCACCGCCAAGGCCATTCTCTCGAGCAGCGCCCAGCTCTTCAATCAAGGTTGCCTCGGCCAAATCCCCGAAATCCTCGACGGCGACGCCCCACACACCGAACGCGGCTGCGGCGCCCAAGCCTGGTCCGTGACCGAACTCTTCCGCGTCTGGAACCGCCTGGAGGCTTCGTGAGGAATCGTTGCGGAATGCGTTAGCATTCTTTTGAGGAAGCATCAGCTCCACAATGGAAATCGTGGGATCCGGGCGGATCTGGGCGGTTTCCAAGCATGTGAAAATGGCGCAATTCGATGAATTTCCGGGCTTCGAAAGCCATATGCCTTTCTTGTTGCAAGATTGAGCCCTTCAATGACGCCCGATGTGAACTGTTTGCGGGCCTCCCAGTAGTTGAAAGTTGAAAATCAATTCCTCGTGATGGCGTATCATCCGGACGAACCTCCTGATCGGTTCAAGGCGAGATCGCATGGCTTGAGCGCTCCACTTTCCTCCAATACCACTGCGCCCAAAGGCCTGAATCGTAATCCCAAAGCGCAGCCGTTTGGGTCAGCCTATCGGTTGGGTAGAAATCGATCACGTAAGACGCCTTCCAAAAACCTGCGCAACTCATGTTTCGAGCTTCCGCAAAAATAGATAGTTCCACCACCTCTAAGAAGAGCAAATTCACCATAATAACTTACGGCCATGTCAGCTTCCCTCCCATTGCTCAGTTTCAACGTCATCAAGGGTCCCCCCTTGTAAGCTATTCTAGATCGACTGCTTTTCTCGCAACAGGCAAATAATTTGTCAATTTCCTCTCGACTCAAAACATACTTGGTCCTTTTCCCGAGATCATAACTCCACTCGTGCTTCAGAGGATCAACATCGTACAGCGTTGCTGATTCGATGCGCCCGTAACTGAAGGAGCGTTTTCGCCCTACCCAGAAATATGCCACGATCACCGATGCCAGGACGAGAAACAGCAGAGCCCAGCAATACTTCTTTCGCCTCGAGTTCATTTACTAGAAACCTTACACTCAGCTTTAGCGAACTCAAGGGCGGTTCGGCAATTCGAACAAAATATGCTATAGCCGTGATTCGCAGCGTATTCTTTCAAGGCTTTCTTAAGACAATCTTCGATCTCATCGCAAGTTGCGTCACAACATCTTTTCCCCGCTCCTGACCCATATTTCAAAACATTTTGTTTCGCATTTCTGACACGCTTACACTTGATTCCCCAGACTCTATCTTGAGCATCCGCGTCTCCACCTTTTGGATCGTTTCCCTCAAACAATCGCCCTTCCGAGTACACAGGATGCCCAACTGGCCAATATCCCCATGCATCTACGGGCTCCCCTGGAGACTGAAACTCTATCCAGCGGTGTCCATAATTGGGCGGGCTAAAGTCTTCCTGATAAATCTTAATGTTATCGCAAATTAGCCCCAGATAGTCAGTTTCATTAATGCAATCATTTCTCAAGATACTGTAAAGGTTCATTCCTCCCCGTTCGGAAATAGGATCTCTCGATAACCATTTTCCATTCGAGGCGTCATAATACCGGTACCCATAATAATAAAAATCAGTTTCATCGTCCTGCGGTTTCGTGCTAAAACGCCAACGATTCTCCGGTAGTCGGGGGCGGCCAAGCAGATTACCAAAGGGATCAAATTCAAGGCTCTCCAATATCTTGCCTTTCGAGTTGCTTATTGTCGTTACGTTTCCATTGGCATCGTAGTGGTAAATCCAGGCATCGCTCCCATGATCTCCTTTCTTGGCAAAGAGAAGGCCGCCTACGCCTCCTGCTCCCTGGAAACTGCCGCCTAAATCCTTACCCCAAAAATAGGTCTCACTTGGTGAGATTTCACTCGAACCATAAACACAAATGAGATTCCAGCTCTGGAATAGGTAGCGTTCGTCGACCCCATCTTGGGTCTTGCGTGCAACCCGACGCGATTGATGATCATAGGTGTATTGGGCGCGCACGCTACCCCCGCGCTCTCGGATAGCGACAAGTCGATTCTCAGCGTCCCAGGTGTAACTCTGATCACCGTTCACAATGAGATTCCCATCCGGATCATAGAATCGCGCATCATCTCCGATCGCTGTGTATTGATTGAGCGCATTCGATTCGTAGACAGTTTCCGATTCATTGATCGCCGCACTCTTACGATTCCCGATCTTGTCGTAGGCGTATGTGGAACTGAAGTTTTCGTTGTTACGTTGAAGAGCAGTAAGGCCGCCGGTGTCAACATCATACGAAAAGCGATCCTTGTAAGAATTCTCGTCGTCACCAATGTTCGTGATACGAGCCACACGCTTCCCGTCGGCATCGATAGCGTAATCGTACTGCGAAACTACCTTGTCGAGGTTGAACCCTACTCGGTTCGATACACTGGCTATAGTGTCACGACCGCGCTCGTATGTGAACTCGGTTTGTTTCACGAAGGGAGCAGTCAAAGTTTTCAATCGATCTGTTGTCGAATTTGGCTCATACGCGTAATCAAACCAATACCCATGGCCGTGAACGCTCTCAAGCCTGCCGACAGTGTCATATTGATACGCAATCGAGTAGTCACCATCAGGATTGCTCGCGTTCCCAACCTGAAATCCGGCTATTCGGTGTAAATCATCTCGCAAATAGGTGATCGTCTTCGGCTCTGCATAGAGATCCGTGCCAGCGGTCACTGAGAGGACTTGGGTCGGTGCCTTAGAGTGATATGTGTAAGTAGTAATCCCACCAGCATCTGTCACTATTTTCTTCTGTCCGATCCGGGTATAAGTAAAAGAAATGTCTGGAGTGTCATCACTGTAGTCTATGTTTCGCAGATCAGTTCCATTATCTCGATCGTACTCATAGGTTGTTTTAACTCCCCGCGCCCATGTGCGTGTTTTGGGCCTACCACCGGGCGTGAAAGTGTAATGGACACGCCTCCCAAGAGCATCTTCTTTGATGGCCAACTGACCACGTGTATCGTATATCCATCGGGTTCTAGCTGACTTCTTATCGGCTCCGTATTGGGTCGAAAGACGCGTCCGCTCGCCCCGGCCATTGTAACCGAATGTAACGTCGATGATGTGATGTCCCTGGATGCCGTAAAGTGTTCCGTTCGCGTTGTAGACCCGATGAATCACTCCACCGCTGGGCTTGATGGTGCGCACCAATTGACCGAGCGAATCGTAGTAATAGAGAGTATCCAACGTCCCACCAGTGCTCTCACCAGTCTCCGGATTGGGTGCACTGACCTTCCACTTCCGACCGTTTCCGTCATAGTGATAGCTCGTTGTCCCAATACGACTATCAGTTGTCATGGAGAGGCGACCAAACCCGTCATAGGCCCGAGAGGTCCAAGAAACGACCGTGCCATCGGAGGCATGACGCGTATTACGAACAAGGCGGCCGTTTTCGTAGCGCTGGACCGAATGACTACCATCGGGCTTTGTAACCACGACCGACCACTGGCCAGGTTCCTCACCGTCGGCCCGCTGGCGAGTAGCACGCTGACCACCTTCGACAGTAGCACTATAACTTCCATCGAGGCTCTGCTCTTGAACGGACACGACAACCGGCCCAGATTCTGTGAAGACTTCCTTGGACGTTCGAAGGATCACCTGCCCCCGCTTTGTGGTGGCCATGGTCGTCGTCACCCGATTGATTCGGTCGACTCCATAGTCGATATGATCGACCGCTTCATTGGGTTCAACATTCATATCAAGGGCGGTTACGATTCGCTGGCCTTTTCCGTCATAGGCGTAACGCGTGGTGGCACCATCAGGATCGATGTGACGGATCAACTTGCCGTCCTCGTTGTAATCGAAATTTTCCCTCGCGGCGAGGCCGGTGCCAAAGGCCCTGATCACTTCCTTCTTTCGACCGCGCTCATCCAGATAGGTGCGGGTTACTCGCCTGTCAAAAAGGTTGGCAATATCGGTCACCTCCGCGTAGCGCCCCTGAGCATCACGTCCCTTCCTGAAGAGCCGATGGCTCGTCTGGGTACCGCGCGCCGGATCGGTGCCGAGGGCAGCGTCCGCAGCGTAGGATCTCTCCCGAACCAGTTCACCTTCGGCGTTGTACGTGCGAGAGTCGATGCGATACCGTTGGTCACGACCGCTCTTGGGCAAACTAGTGAGTTCCATGCGGCCGCCCTCCGGGAGTATAATGGTCTTGTACTGAGTAAGAACATTAGTCATGTCCACGTTGGCGGTTTGCTGGCCAGCGAGATTGTATTGGACGTGACTCGTGAGCGGCTTGCCGCTATCAGCCCTCAAGGTCGTAGTAGTCACCCGGCGATCAAGACCATCCAGAAAATATGTCTGGCCGCTCAACTGACTCTCCAATTGATTCCCTGTGTCATAGACATCCTTAATCCCTTGTCGTTCACCGACTACCCTACCTAATACGTCGCGCACGGTCACTGTCGCCAGCCCATCTCCTGATGTGCGCCAAGCCTCGTCGCAGCAATCGTAGCCCTTTGACGACACCTCACCCCGCACTTCGTCCATCGTGATCAGAGGACGATGCAGTGAATCGACCGCTTCTACTCGCCAATGTTCCACCACGAGTCCGGACGGGCCATCAACACGCTTTCGTTCCAAAACCGTTCCTGATCGGTGGACCCGTTCCTCGATTTGGACACCCAAACGCCCCTCTCGGTCGAATCGCTTGGTGACGTGTTCCCGCAGATCACCGTCCACTCGATAAGAGTGAGTAGTGTAGCTCCCATCAGGTTGTTCCGAGCGGATGATCTTGCCATGATCGCGGCCCCGCACAGTTCGTCGGATCTCATTTCGTGGATCGCTGGCTGTCGCCTCGGGATCATAGGATACCGCCACCCTATGCGCCACATCCACGAGCCTTTCGCTGTCACCATCATTCCAGTCACGGAATTCTCGTCTGACGAAATGCCCGTTCCGGGTAAGAGTTGATCGCACTCGATATCCAGGTCCATCAAAATCAAAAGTCTCCACTTCATACCCAGGGCCCGCTTGAGGAAAGGCGTCAGGACGCACCTGATTCCCGACCGGCCGAGCAGTACCAACACGGCGCGCCTGATCATCATAGCGATACCATTCCCAATTCCCATCAGGATAGCTCACCCACTGCACCAAGCGACTTCCCACGTGCTCTAAACCGGTTTCGTTTGGACTTAATGATGGCGCGTTCGAGTCATACCCGTAGCGAGTTTCGAGTGCTTCTCCATCGGGATCCACTACCTTCTTCACCAGCCGATTGCCAAAGGCAAAGCGTTCCTCCGTCGATTCTACAACACTGTCCGCGACATAGCGATTCTGACGGGTATCCCAATGGCCGACTTCTTTGCGCATAATGAGTTGAGGTCGGCCCTTTCTCGTAGTAGGGATCGAACGGTCGTAGGTCACCCGCTCGTAGCGCATCGGTTCCGTAAGAAAGGAAGAAATCGAGCCCTCGTACTTTTCCCATACCTCATTTCCGCCACGTGAAAAGAAGCGAAACTCACGCGCTGCGGAGCGTCCGATATCTTGCACAAACTGCACGCGCCTGATACCTGATTGATTCGTCGGGTCCGGATTGGTCACGCGAATTCGCTTCATAGGCTCGCCCCTCGGATCATTCTTCCGGTCGACTTGGTCCAACGGGAAAATGTCAATCAAATAGCCGTTTTCTAGATCTGTGAATCTCACGTATTTCGTGGCAGTCTTGATCCAGTCGTAAGCCAGGTACTCACGCCCATTAATTTCCACGGGACTCTGCTCGATTAAACCAGGGCCTTTAGGCCCGGTGTATATCACCGATGCGCGGGAGTAAAGACGATCGCTCCATTTGCGTTCATTGATTTTCAATTCGCCTGTGCGATCACCGAAATCGGTTTGGCCAAGGCCAATCGTTACGTGAACACTTGTAGCAGTATAAACATCGAAGCAGCCGCAACTGCAATCGCACCACCACTCAAACACTTCTGTTGTGTAGGTCCAGGTTGAGCCTCCAATGAATCTGTACCGAAGATTAACCGTAATCATTCCCGCATCGAATTCTGGCTCAGAAAGCCCGATCATGATGATTTTGCCGTCATCACTGCTATTGTCGATGAGCAATGAAAATGCGTCGCCATCGTATCCTGTGGCCGTGGCACTGACCACCTCAACTTCGTGCGAACTGTAGCTAAACGTCAGTATCGCGGTACCGGCAATACCAAGCCAAGCGTCGTCGCAATCCGTATAACTCAAGGAAAGGACACCGACATCGAATCCGCCACTGGCCCCGATAAGGGTGCGATCTGAATTATCGAGCGGGTCCCTCGTGTCATCGCCCACCTCCTCCTGATCGTTGAGACCATCACCATCCGTATCCGCTAGAGTAGGATTCGTTCCGAGCATGTACTCATGGAAGTTTAGAAGGCCATCGTCATCGAGGTCACCGTCGCGACCTCCGACAAGATTATAGATTTGCTCAAACGCATCCGCTAAGCCGTCAGCGTCCTTGTCAACGAAAAGCGGATTGCTTGAGCTGACCGTCAAGCTATCCATGTACAGAGGAGTGAGGCGATGACCCAACAAAGTGACGCGACCGGGATCGATATTGGCGTGATCGTAGTAACCCAAATCCGCGCTGACAAGGCGACCATCTACCCAGAGATCCCAGCGGTCCTGACTGCCTATGGTATCGGTGCGAAAAAATTCCTGGCGAAATGTGAGGCGCATCCAGTCCAGGGGACGTCCTTCCTCATCGAGGCGGAAAGTGACGCCGGTATCCAGCCAGTCGCCTCCCCGCTCGCCACTGCCGTTGAGGACGTATAGGGCTGCCGTGGCTTCCTCGGCCTCACTTTCTTTTACGAGACGGAAGGCACCCGTGACGGAGCCCGCGACGTCAGCAAATTCTTCCGGACCTTCGGCAAAGGCCACTGGTTTCACCTGCATGTCGACAAAGACCACGGGCAGATCAGGTGGCGGATCCAGTGTCAGAGTGACCTGACCAAACTTGCCTTCTGGTGAGGGTTCCACCCGGACACAGGAACCTTCGTAGCCCTCGTCGACGATACTGGCCTCCCCCTGATCGATCCGCCAGCCCGGTTGTTCCAAGGCATCGGGGTCTTCGAAATTGGAGCGATAGACGATACCGCCTTCCGGCATTTCGTACTCCATGAAATAGGAAGAGGGTAAGGAAACAGATCCTTGATTGTGTAGGTCTGCCCAAGATGGATCGGTTAAGGTCAACGCCAAAATCAGCGCTATTATAAAGGCACGTTGCGACTTGCTCATAATAATCAGAGTAAACTTCTTTATGTCGTTGAGCATGGACTCATGATCTAGCCCTACCTAAAGAGAGACGCACAGCATCGAGCGAAGTCAGATAACAGCACGTAAGCAGAGCAGATAAATGTATGGCACAGAATGGAAAAGCTCACCTAGATTGCAACTCGTTTTTGATATTTTTTCACACTTTCCAAAAGACGATTAGGGTAATGTGTTTTACCGCCTCAGCAGAATCTGTGGGTAGTCGGCGGCTCATGAAGATGCCGAGGGCTTGAAATAGAGTGCTGACGAATTGTGCGGACAAATCTCGTCCCGGCCTGAGGGAAAGAAGACGTCGTGCGCCCTCGTCTATCTGGTAGATCAACCTCATATAGTGTCCTTTGCCGATCTGAATCTCAATTACGCCAATGGCATGTACGACACCCAAATCTCTGTGGATGAGGTCCCGATCAACAGTAGCCTGGACCACCTGTCATGGCCGGGCTGATTCTCGGCTGAACGGCCGGGTTGAAATAGGTCTGGCAGAAGCACCGAAGCACCTGCCACATCTTCACCAACAATTCCTCAACGAAATGAAGACGGTGGAGAAGTCACTAAAGATCTCCTCCGAGACTCTTAAGCAGGTTGCCTGCCTGAACGTGAGTTTGCTGCCCCCACAGGACTCTGTTCGGAAGCTCATTCTGCATTTCTCCATCGCCCCCGGTAGCGGGACGCATAAGCGTTTCCTGGCAGAAGCACCGCAGGGGAAATGCGTGAGCATTCTTTGGAGGAAGCGTTGCGGCTTCCGCTAAGAGGCTGAGTTTCTACGCAGAATGAGGCGGACAGGAGTGTCCGCATCACAAAAGACGACTACGATAACTAAACGCGCTTGCGGCGGCGCTTGAGGTGAAGCTGGGCCATGGACTTCATGATGGCGGCCTGAGTGGCGGCCACTTCTTCGTCGGTCAGCTTTTCCGAGAGGGACCTCTGTGCCCGCTCCAGGGCGGCTTCCACCGCGGCTTCGTCGATCTCGTCGTCGCTCACCGCCATGTCTGTCAGGACAGACACTTTCTGGGCCGTCACTTCGACGAAACCGTCACCAATGGCCAATTCCTCTTGCTTGGAATCCTTGGTGTAGGCAAGTTCGCCGGGAACCAAGGTCGTCACCAGAGGGGCGTGTTGCGGGAGCACGCCCATCTCACCCTCGATCCCGGGAATGACGACACCGTCGACCTCGTCGGAAAAGATCTTCTTCTCTGGAGTGACGATTTCGAGCTGGATAGCCATCGGTGCGGAGCTAGGTGGTGGAAAGGTTGGTTAGTTAGGAAGCTTTTTCGACAGTGTCGATGCCGGCCTTCATGTAGAAGTTACCCTCGGGCACTTCGTCGTGCTCGCCATCGAGAATCTCCTTGAAGCCCTTCACCGTGTCATCACGGGAAACGTAGACGCCGGGCACACCGGTGAAGACCTCGGCCACGCTGAAGGGCTGGCTGAGAAAACGCTGAATCTTGCGGGCGCGGAACACAGTGAGCTTGTCGTCATCACTGAGCTCGTCCATCCCCAGAATGGCGATGATGTCCTGAAGATCCTTGTAGCGCTGGAGCACGTTCTGCACTCCACGAGCCACCTTGTAGTGCTCTTCACCCACAACCTCGGGCGCCAGGGCGTTCGAGGTCGAAGCCAGAGGATCCACCGCGGGGTAAATGCCCAGCTCGGCGAGGGAGCGTTCCAAAACGACGGTGGAGTCGAGGTGAGCGAAGGTGTTGGCCGGCGCGGGGTCGGTCAAGTCATCCGCCGGGACGTAAACGGCCTGGAAGGAGGTAATCGATCCTTTGGTAGTCGAGGTGATCCGCTCCTGCATGGCGCCCATCTCGGCGGCCAGCGTCGGCTGATATCCCACCGCGGAAGGAATCCGGCCTAACAAGGCGGAGACCTCGGAACCGGCCTGGGAGAAACGGAAAACGTTGTCGACGAAGAGGAGGACGTCCTGATTCTTCTCGTCACGGAAATACTCCGCCATGGAGAGCGCCGAAAGGGCCACGCGAAGACGGGCTCCGGGAGGCTCGTTCATCTGCCCATAAACCAGAGCCACCTTGGACTTGCTCAGATCTTCCTGGTCGATGACGCCGGCCTCACTCATCTCCTGGTAGAGGTCGTTCCCCTCACGCGTGCGCTCACCCACCCCGGCGAAGACGGAGTAACCACCGTGGTTCTTCGCGATGTTGTTGATCAGCTCCATGATGACGACCGTCTTGCCCACACCGGCACCACCGAAGGCGCCCACCTTGCCGCCCTTGGTGAAGGGGCAGATGAGGTCGATGACCTTGATGCCGGTCTCGAGGATGGAGGCCGAGGTGTCCTGGGCCGTCAGTTCCGGAGCAGGACGGTGAATAGGATAGAACTTGTCCGCCTTGACATCACCGCGCAAATCGACGGCGTCACCGGTGACGTTGAAGATGCGCCCCAGCACGCCTTCTCCCACGGGAACAGAAATGGGATTGCCCGTATCGGCGATCTTCATGCCGCGACGAAGGCCCTCGGTGGAAGACATGGCCACGGCACGAACCCAGCCGTCACCCAAATGCTGCTGGACCTCGAGCACAAGCTTCACATCTTCATCAATCACTTTGTAAGTGATCTCGAGCGCGTTGTAGATATCGGGCAACTTGTCCGCGCCGGAGAAATCGGCGTCGATCACTGGTCCGATAACCTGAACGATATTTCCTTCGTTTTTAGCCATGATTTGTTAGGAGAAGAGACTCGTTGTTTTGAGCGGGTCTGGGAAAAAAGAGTGTTCTATTCGAGGGCCAAGCTGGCCGTGGTGATTTCCAGCAATTCGTTGGTGATGGCCGCCTGGCGCAGCTTGTTGTATTCGAGGGAAAGGTCTTTAATGAGCTGCTCCGCGTTGTCCGTCGCGCTTTTCATCGCCACCATGCGGGCACTGTGCTCCGAAGCACGGGACTCGAGCACCATTTGATAAATCTGATAGTCGATGTACTGCGGCACGATATGGTCGAAGACCGCCTGGGCCGAGGGCTCGAACTCGTATCCGGCGTCGGGCACGTCACCGGCATCGGCATCGCTGTCAAGACCCACACCCTCGTAGTCCTTGGCTTTCCCCAGGGTCACCGGCGAGACCGGCAGAAGGGTATCGATGTGAGGGATCTGGCTCAGGGTATTGACGAAATTCGTGAAGGCCACATGCACCCGCGTGAACTCACCTTCGAGAAACTTGTCCCGCACGAACTTGGAGACCGTCTTGACCTGCCCGAAATCCACCGGGTCGGTCACGTGAAAGTCGGCCAACAGCTCCTTGCCCAGGCGAGCCGCCGCCTGGCGTCCCTTGGCTCCGATGGTTACGAAGTGCGCATCGGGATGAGCCTTGAAGGCCGCCTTCAAGAGATTGGTATTGAAGCCCCCGCAAAGGCCCTTGTCCGAGGAGACGAGAATGACCAGCTCCTTGCCTTCGCCACGATCCTCCAAGAGCGCGTGCCCCTCTTCCACCGAAGCCTCTTTCAGGTTCACCAGAACCTTGTTCATCAGCTCCGCATAATGACGTCCGGACAGTGCCTGATCCTGCGCCTTCTTCATCTTCGAAGCCGCCACCAACTGCATGGCTTTGGTGATCTGGGCAGTGCTCTTGACCGACTTGATGCGTCGGCGGATGTCGCGGGCGGTGGCCATTGGAAGTGTCTTAGGCTAGAAAAGGATCAGTCGGCGGATCTTCTATCGATGTAAAACTATTGGGCGCTCTTCTTGAAGTCGTCCAAGGCGGTCTTGAGCTCGCTGACGATGTCATCGGTCAAGACCTTCTCGTCACGGATCTTGCCCAGGAGCGATTCTTTCCGCGTCGAAAGGTACTCTTCCAACCTGCCCTGGAACGCCTTGACCTCTTCGACGTCGACGTCGTCCAGGTAGCCATTCTGCATGGCCCACATGAGCGCCGCTTCCATCTCCAAAGAAAGCGGGTTGTATTGGTTCTGTTTGAAGAGTTCGACGATGCGCTGACCGCGTTCGATCTTCGCCTTCGTGGCCTCATCGAGATCCGATCCGAACTGGGCGAACGCCTGCAGCTCGCGGAACTGGGCCAGGTCCAGCTTGGTCGTCCCGGAAACTTTCTTGATCGCCTTGGTCTGGGCCGCCGATCCCACACGACTGACGGAAAGACCAACCGAAATGGCGGGCCGAATCCCCTGATAAAAGAGGTCCGTCTCGAGGAAGATCTGACCATCGGTGATCGAAATCACGTTGGTCGGAATGTAGGCCGAGACATCACCCGCCTGGGTCTCAATGATGGGCAAGGCCGTCAAGGAACCGCCACCGGCCTCTTCACTCAGACGGGCACTGCGCTCGAGCAGACGGCTGTGGAGGTAGAAGACGTCACCAGGGTAGGCCTCACGACCGGAGGGGCGGCGCAGCACGAGGGCCAGCTGGCGATAGGCCACCGCCTGCTTGGAAAGATCATCATAGACGATGAGGGCGTCCATGTTGTTGTCCATGAACCACTCGCCCATGGCGCAACCGGCATACGGGGCGAGGTACTGGGCGGTGGCACTGTCCGAGGCCGAGGCCGAGACGACAATGGTGTATTCCAGGGCGCCCGCGTCTTCCAGGACCTTGATCGTCCGCGCGATGTTGGACTGCTTCTGGCCGACGGCGACGTAGATGCAATAGAGCGGGCGATGATCCTTCAGCTTGCCCTCTTCCGCCGCCTTGTTCTGGCGGGCCTGAGAAATGATGGTGTCCACCGCAATGGTGGTCTTCCCCGTGGAACGGTCACCAATGATGAGTTCCCGCTGGCCGCGGCCGATGGGAATCATGGCGTCGACGGACATGATGCCGGTCTGGACCGGCTGCGACACCCCTTTCCGCTTAATGATGCCGGGAGCGATCTTTTCCACCGGATAGGTCTCGGTCGCCTTGATCTCGCCCTTGCCGTCCAGGGGATCACCGATGACATCGACGACACGGCCTAACAACTCCTTGCCCACGGGAACGGAGAGGAGGCGACCGGTGGTCTTGGCCTCGTCACCCTCCTTGACGTCGAGTCCGTCGCCGAGCAACACACAACCGACTTCGGTTTCCTCGAGGTTGAGGGCGATGCCGTAGCGGCCGCCGGGAAACTCGATCATCTCGTTGAGCATGACTTCGGTCAGCCCTTCGATCTTGGCCACGCCGTCACCTGTTTCGCGAACGACACCGACGTTCGACTTGGCAACCGCCGTCTTAAGACCGCCGATTTCCGATTCCAGTTCCTGAAGGATGTTACTCATATCCGGTTGTATTCAGTAGTTCTAACTTAACTAAAATGGCTTCTATGCAATGGCTTGGCTGAGACGGTCGAGGCGCGCCTTCACGCTGCCGTCCCAGATATCGCTGCCGACACGCACGCGCATGCCGCCAAGCAAATCAGGCACAACTTTAAATTCGCTCGTCACATCGTCGCTGTAACGGGCTTTCAAATTCTTCAACACGTCATCCTTGAGATCCTGAGTCAGCTCCACGGCGCTCTCGATCACGGCATGACGTTTTTCCAGTTCCAAACGAATCAATCGCTGAAAGGCGGTGAGGATGGCGAGATAACCCCGAGGCTTTTCCTCGCCCACGCGCTTCACAATCGATTTCACCCGATCGTGATCCAGCTTGCCATCCTTGACACAGGTCTGGAAGAGAGCCCTGGCGTGGCGAAGCGCGTCTTTGGAACCTTTCATGGGAAACTAGCTAACTAAAAACAGGTAACAGATCGTTCGGCCGCTCGATGAAGGCACTCGGCTTAGCTCGCGAGTTCGGCGGCGGTTTCCTTGTTGATCGTTTTCTGATCTTCGTCGGAGAGGACCTTGCCGGTCACCTTCCCCGTGGCCTCGATGACCAGCTTCCCGAAATCTTTCTTCAAGCTGGCGAGTTGCTGCTCGCGCTCGCGCTTGGTCGCCTCGTGGGCCTTGGCAATGATGTCCTGCGCCTCCTGCGTGGCGCGCTGCTTCTCCTTCTCACCGAGCGCGGCGGCGCTCTCCCGCGCCTCGGAAATCATGCGAGCCGCGGTCTCGTTCGCCTCCGCCACCTTCTCGGCGGCCAGGCTTTCGGAATCGGCCAGCTGCTTCTTGATCTTGGCCCGGTCGGCCTCGGTGTCTTCGATGCGCTTGCGGCGCTCCTCAAGAATCGCGGTGATGGGACCGAACGCGAACTTCTTCAGGATCGTGTAGACCATCAGAAAGATAATGATCTGTGCGATAAACTTTGGCCAGGTGACGCCGAGGTTGCTGAGAATTTCTCCTATTTGGTCCATGAGAGCTGTTCGTATTTCTGAGGAAGCGAGGTGAAAACCAGGTGGAGGCAAAACCTCCACCTGGCCATCAAAAAGGTGTCTTTCTTTTCTTCTTAGTACTTACCGAAGGCCATGATCAACGCGTAAATCGCGATAGCCTCGGCCAAGGCCATACCAATAATGCCGATGGTCAAGATCTTACCAAACGCACCGGGGTTGCGGCCCACGGACTGGGCGGCGCCCATTCCGACGAGACCCACACCGATGCCAGCACCGGCGCCGGCGATACCGAGAGTCAAACTACCAGAGACTCCGGGGACGTCCGTGGCGGCGTCAGCTGCGAGCAGCGAGACCATTTCCGTGGCGGCGAATAAGAGGTCAGTCATTGTGATTTCCTTTCTTCTTTATTTGTTTCGTTCGTTTTTCGTTCGATAGCCTGCCGCCCACTGACTTCGCATGGTCACGACAAGCAAATTGGTTCCCGAGTCAGTTCGTTAATGCTCTTCCTCGTCGTGCGCGGTTGAGAGTTGGATGTAGACCGCACAGAGCAGCGCGAAGACGGTCGCTTGGAGCACCCCGACGAGCAGTTCCATGAAGTAAAACGGCAGGGGAAGCACAATGCTGGAGATAAACTGTCCGACGGTACCGAGTCCGAACTGTTCTCCCAAACTACTCATGGCATGGAGGAGATTCTCCCCCGCAAAGATGTTGCCAAAGAGCCGGAGCGACAGTGAGACCGGCCGAAAGAGAATGGAAATCACTTCGATGATCCCGACGAAGAAAAAGATGGGAACGAGAATGACATTGATGAAGCCGGTGAGACCACCCTTGGGAGCAAAGGTGTGCTTGAGAAACTCGATCGGCCCCGCCTCGCGCATGGTGATGTAGAACCAGACGATCATGAAGCAGAGCGCCATCCCCAAGGTGAGGTTCACGTCTGCCGTGGCCGGGCGAAGCAAGGGGATCTCCGGCTCGCCCGCCAATCCCATGAAGGGCATGCGATCACCATCGTGACCAATCCCGATGGTCCCCACCCCGGGCAACAAGCCAAACCAGTTGGCCACCAGGACGTATACGAAAATGGTGCAGAGAAGCGGAAAGGCCCGCGGCGCCACCTTGGGGCCCACGACCTGCTCCACCTGATCGTAGAGAAACTCGAAAATGAACTCCACGCCGTTTTGCACCGGCCCCGGAATCAGACTCGCCCGGCGCGTTCCCGCACGCACCACAAAATAGATGAGGGCCATGACCACAAGGGCGACGAAAATGGAATTCGTCAACGACGCCAGGAAGCCCGATTCAATGTAAGGCTGAGCCGTAATGGATACGGCTGCCAGTTGGAACAGAGCAGCGGAAGAGTCTCCTAAAGAAGAGAACATGCGTTGATAAAAGTCAGGTCGATTCGGCAGTTCCGCTGCGCCGCGAGAGGCGCTGCGCAGCTGCAGGAAGTCCGTTTAGGACACACCTAATTCTTTGGCAAGATCAATTTGTGAAATTTTTCACAAAGTCGGATCTTTAAGGCGAGAAAGCACCCTCGAACGATGTCAGAACCCTCCGATCGACACCTCTGACGTTTGTTCGAGCCCCATCGTGATCCCGGCATCCCGCCGGTCCCGTCACCGTCGCCTGGACTAGCTCTTCGGCGCCTCCTTCTCTAAAGGCAGGTCGACCCAGAGCCCTTTCATCACGTCGCCACCGCCCGGCCATCCGGACTCGCTACGCACCACGCCCTGAAACCGGGTCGCTCCCTCCTCGGGGTAGGGGTGCTTCGGCATGGTGAAGACGTAGCCCTCATCGGTGCGGCGACAGGTGTGCGGCTTGTCCGAGGCCGTCCATCCATTCCAGCTAAAGAAATAGAGCTCCGCCGCCTTCGGCCAGTCCGCCGCGGGAATCCCCTCGGGCACCCGCACGTGGAGAACAAAGTGCGACTCGGTCTCCTCCACCTCGGATCGCCACCCCTTCAAGGCCCGGGGCAAGCAAGCCCGCGCTTTCTGAAATCGCGGCCCCCAAACCGAATCCCGCTTCTCCTCCAGCTCCTGCCCCTGCCCTCTCACCGGAAGCGTGACGGCCACATCCTCAAAACCCGGCGTGCACCATTCCTGAGAACAACACATGTAACCCACCCGGCCCTTCAAAGTCACCTTGTCGGCGCTCAGAGCCGCGGGAGGCGTGATTTCCACTAGCAGAAGCGTATCCTCATGGTAACCGTAGGCGCCATGCCCGCGCATGTCGACCCGCTCCGGGGTGGGCCACTGCAGTGGCGAAGCCGTGAAGCCCTCGGGCAGCTCCCAGGTGATGTTGGTCCCGACACCGACGATGCCGGGAAACTTGTAGTAGCTGTGGTGGTGCGGGGCATGCTGGAGGAATATCCCCACGGTGAATGACGTGCCGGGCTCAATCCCGGTGTTCTCCGAAACCAGACGAAGCTTCAAAGGCACCGGGCGGCCGATCTCCTCGGCACCGGCAGGGGTCACCCAGCCGGCAGCCAGTCCCAGCATCAGCAGGAGGTGGAACCGGGGGATCCACCACTTGCGTATCGTCGTTGCGGTCTTCATAATGATCACCAGAACGCAGTCACCGCCCTTCCGCAACGCATGAAATCCGCCTACGAACTCGCCATGGAACGTCTCAATCAAGACGGGCCCCAGACTTCCCTGACAGACGAACAGAAAGCGAAGCTGGCCGAGGTCGACTCCCTCTACCAGTCCAAGGTGGCGGAGAAGGAGGTCTTCCTCAGCGATCTCATCGCCAAGGCCATGGAGGCCCAGGATTTCCACGAAGTGGCGCAGCTGGAAGAGCAGAAACGGCGCGAGATTGCCCGACTGGAGGAGAAGCGCGAGGACGAAAAGGAAAAGATCCGCCACGGGTGAACCACCCGCCAAGCCGTCCTGCCGCGCTACTTTCTACTTGGTAAGCCTCTATAGAGGTGCTTCTTGTGCCCCTCTATGATGGAAGACGGTGTCACCGAACAACAACTCCTCCAGATCCGCCGCGATAAGCTCCAGGCTTTGCGCGACCAGGGCGTGAACCCTTTCGGGGGCAAGTACGCCGTGACCCACGAGCCCGGCCGCCTCAAGGCCGCCTTCGAGGACGACCTCCCGGTCAAACTCGCGGGACGCATCGTGGCCCATCGCGATATGGGGAAGAGCCAGTTCTTCGACATCGCCGACGCCCAGGGCCGGATCCAGTGCTTCCTCAATCCCAAGACCATGGGCGAGGACGCCTTCGAGGTCTTTAAGCTGCTCGATCTCGGTGACTGGGTCGGCGTCGAAGGCCAGACATTCACCACGAAGAAGGGCGAACCCTCCGTCCGGGTCAGCGCTCTCACCGTGCTCTCGAAGTCCCTCCGCCCCATGCCCGACAAATTTCATGGTCTGGCGGACAAGGAGATCCGCTACCGGCAGCGCTACCTCGACCTCATGTCCAACGAGGCCAGCCGGGACGTCTTCCTCAAACGCATCGGCATGGTCTCCGAAATGCGCCGTTTCCTGGAGGACCGCGGCTTCCTCGAGGTGGAGACTCCCATGCTCCAGCCCGTCGCCGGTGGCGCCGCGGCCCAGCCCTTCAAGACCCATCACAACGCACTCGACATGCCGCTCTTCATGCGGATCGCCCCCGAGCTGTTCTTGAAACGCCTGTTGGTCGGCGGCTTCACCAAGGTCTTCGAACTCAACCGCAACTTCCGCAACGAGGGCATTTCCCGGCGGCACAACCCGGAGTTCACCATGCTCGAGGCCTATTGGGCCTACGCCGATTTCGAAACCATGGCCGACCTCGTGGAGGAAATGATCTGTCACCTGGCGGAAAAATTCTGCGGCGGCCTCCGGATCGAGCACAAGAACGAAGCGGGCGAGGTCACGCGCACGATCAATCTCGAGCGACCTTGGCGACGCGCCCGCTATCATGACCTCATCCGGGAGATCGATCCCCAGTGGTTCGAGCACACGCCGGAGAAGCGGCGGGAACGCTGCGGCGAACTCGGGGTGGAGATTTCGCCCGCCATGGAAGACTACGAGGTCACCCAACAGGTGTTTGAAAAACTCATCGAGGAGAAAACCTTCGATCCCTGTTATGTGACGCACGTGCCCAAGGAACTCGTGCCCCTGGCCAAGCAGAACCCGGAGGACGACACCGTCGTCGACGTCTACGAATTGATCATCAACGGCCAGGAAATCTCACCCGGCTATTCCGAACTGAACGACCCCATCGTGCAACGCGCCCGCCTTGAAGCCCAAGCCGGGGAGGAAACTCAGGACATCGATGAAGAATTCATCACGGCCCTCGAGCACGGCATGCCTTCCGCCGGCGGTATCGGAATCGGCATCGACCGCCTCGTCATGATGCTCACCGGGGTGGAAAACATCCGCGACGTCATCTTCTTCCCCCACATGCGCAAGCGCGAGTAAGTCCGTAACAAAAACTTAAACCTAAACTTAAACTTTCACTTAAACTCCAATCAGCGCGCAGGGCACTAACGAAGTTTAAGTTCAGGTTTAAGTTGACGTTTTTGATATGGCCCGCCCTCAACTCGACTTCAGTGAATAGCACCGGATCTCGGTGTCGTTGCGCACAAAGATACACTGATCGGCATACGCCGGATGCGACCACACAATGGGCCGACGCTTCATATCGGATCCGTTGGGCTCGATCAGTTTGGCCCGGTTGATCTCCTCGTAACCCTCGGGCGAAAGATTGGCGATGATCAGCTCACCGAGCTCATTGAAGAGAAAGAAACGATCCTCGTGCGGCGTGACAAAGACATTTCCCCAGCGCTCTTCCTTCTTCACGATGGGCTCCAGCGTTTCCCACAGCCGTTTTCCGTCAGAGACCCGAAGGCAACGAAACTGACCGTAACTGCATCCGCCGTAGATGTGTCCCTCGTGAATCACCGGAGTTCCCATGATGCTATTGAGATGCTCGGTGCGCTTCTCACTGGCGCGCCGAGTCTGCCAGACGATCTTGGGCTCCTCCGTAAACGAGGAGGCAAACTCGAACATCGTGGCGCCATTGTAGAAACTGGTTAGGAAAAGCCGCTTCCCCGCGACACGCGGCGTGGGAATGCTGAGACCGGAGCGAATCTTCCAGGGCACCGTCCAGAGCACCTCACCCGTGGCCGGATCGAGTCCGTTGACCGCCTCGGGATGCCAAATGACTAACACACGCTGAGCATCGTGCTCGATAATCGTCGGCGGGCAGTAGCCCGGCTCTTTCGCCGTCAGCGCCCGCCAGCGTTCCTCACCCGTCTTCTTGTCAAAGGAAATCACGGTCGAGCCCTCGCCTGCGGCCAGACAGATGAGCTGGTCGCCTTCGATCAACGGTGTCGCGGCAAAGCCCCAGACCGGCGCCTTGACGTCGAACTCGGTGAGGTAGTTCTTGGCCCAGACGATCTTGCCATCCTCCGCCCGCAGGCAATGCAACTGGCCCTCCGCTCCCAGGGTGTAAACCAGGCCGTCATCCACCACCGGCGTCGTCCGCGGGCCCGCGGCGTAGCTCACGGTGTAAGGACTCGCATAAGACCGCTTCCAGATCCGCTTGCCTGTTTCCGCATCGAGACAAAGGACGTGTTCTTCTCCCGGAATCTCCCCTCGATCGAAGGGATTATCCGGCCGATCCGACGCGTCATCCAAAGTCCTGGAGAAGAGAAAGACCTTGCCGTCACGGACCGCCGGGCCCGCGTAGCCCGCCCCACCCGAGGATCGCTTCCATACCAGTTTCGGCCCGCCCTCGGGGAACGATTTCAAGATCCCGGACTCCCGCCAGACCCCGTCCCTTTGCGGACCGAACCACTGGGGCCAATCGTCCGCCAGACTGAGGGAGAGGCTGCAACCAAAGAAGAGAGCAAGACGGAGAGAGAATTTCATGGGCCCACTCTCTCAAAGGCTCGTCCCGGCTTCAAGCAGGACTCCGATCGATTCTCCGAGAACCGTAATAGGGTAGACGCCCCGGTCTTGCGGGAGACGCCCGAAGCCAGGCTAGAGGATAGCCGAAAAGGAAAAACCGGCTCGTCCTCGAAAAAATCGTGCGAGCAATGGCCTATCTATCAAGAGGATACCGCCCAATGGCGCGCTGTCCACCCATCCGGATGCTCTGCTTCACGCCGGCACTCGCCAATCGACCGACCGGCTTCCAAATAACCGAGGGACTGAAATCCCTCCCACATTCCAAGAAAGTGGCAGGGACTTTAGTCCCTTCGTTATTTCCGGGATGAGGATCTCAGAGTTGGGGAGCTCACTATCCCGAGCCGGCGGACAGGCGCTGCAGATCGGCTCGTGTTTCGGCGTACGAGGTGTTGAAGGCTTCCGTCTCGGTGTCCGGTTCCTCACCACGGAGGCGGCAGGCTTCGCGGTAGAGGGTGGGCCACCAGTTGTAGTGTTCGGTGAGTCCCTCGCGCTTCCACTGTTCCCAGTCGGTGCAAACTTTGTCCCAGCAGGCGCTGCCGAAGGCCGAGGCCTCAGAGACGTTTTCGAAGCCTTGGACATACCAGTCGCGTCCGATGCGTGCATGGAGGACTTCATCGGCCCAGTCGTAGTCTTGGATGAGTTCCGCGAAGGCGTCTTCCGAATCACGTCCCACTTCCCATTCGTAGCGTTTGCCTGTCTTGCCCATCTGGCCCTGTTCGATGTACCAGAGGACGGCGTGCCGCTCCTTGGGAGTGAGCTGTTCATTGAGTGCTTTGGACCAGGTGAAGTTGATGCGCACCAATTTGGGCCAGTCGATGCCTAACTTGGCGAAGCCGACCTCGCCCATCATGGCGTGACGGGCTTCGTCCCAGAGTTGCCGCGTCATTTCCCGATAGAAGGCCCAGGGATAACCGCCGGCCTCTTCGTCGCTGGAAGCTTTTCTCATTTCGAAGAGGATGGAGGCCATCATCTCCGGGACGTCGATCTCGCGCAGGCGACGGTAATACATCATGAGCACCTTGTCGCGATCGGCAAAGCGCTCATCGTGCAAGAACTCCTCGGCGTGAACGCCCATGTTGTAGGGATCGGGAAAGCGTTCGTCCCGTGCCGGTGAACGTTGATACTGGAACGGCTTCGCGCTGTAGCGGGGCTGGGGGAGATCGACCTTCTTTTTCTCAGAACGTGACTCTTGCGTGCCATCGAGGCCTCCGGCGGCTTCCAGCCATCGATCGAGTTCGTCGAGCCAGGAGTCGGCGTCCTGGCTCGGCGTCAGGGCCGTGATGGTCTTGGCTCCCCAGTGGAGCATGTCGTCCACTTCTGAGAGTGCATGCCGGAGAAGGCGGACACTGGGGGCATCTGCCAGTGGATTGGTCTCGCGCAGGTGGGACTCCATGGCCTGGCGAATGGCGGGGAGGGCCTTGCCGTAGAGACCGGTGATGAGTGCGTGCGTGCAAGGCGCTGCCTGAATTTCATCGAAGAAGGTCTGCAGGGCGCCGTGGGGAACGTCGTCCAGGCCCAGTGGCGGGTGGCGCATTTCGGCGACGCGTTCCCGCAGCTTGCCGATGTGCTCGGCCGCGAGGTGGGCGTGATGGCTCAGGCCCATCTTGATTTCATAGACGGGTTCGGCGATGAGCCGTGAGAGGGCGATCTCCCAGAATCGTTGCAGGGCGTAGTGAGTGCGTTTGTGGCGGTCGACGCAGGCCTGAACGCTGAGGCCGGACGCGAGGGCTTCTTCGAAGGTGCCTAACCCGGCGAGCGGGGGGAGATCTCCCCATGAGCGATAGTCTTTGATGGAGCTCATGGCGGTGAGCGGCGGGTGGTTATTTCACTGGGGACGCTTTTCGCGGCGTCTTTGTTTCTCGAGATACTTCTCGTAGAGCTGGGTGTGCTTGCTTGCGAGGTCGATCTCCCGGCCGGCGATAAAGGCGCGCTGGACGTTGGTCGTGATCTCCAGGGGATGGCCGTCGGTGATCATGAGGGTGGCCAGTTTGCCGGGCTCGAGCGAGCCTAACTGATCGCCCACGCCCAGGATCCGGGCGGGATAGAGGGTGATGGCCTTGAGGGCTTCCGCGGGAGAAAAACCGGATCCCACGGCGGCGGCGGCGAGGTAGGGAAGATTGCGCGCGCTGCTGGAGCCCGAACTTCCCGAGCCATTGGCGATGCAAAAGGGAATGCCCGCCGCCGCCAGTTTGGCCGGCACGCGCATGGCGGAGTCATAGGGTTCCCAGCGCCGCAATGGCAGTTCCTGCACCGTGCTGAGGATGACGGGAATGTCTCGCGCCTTGATCAAATCGGTTAGGCGGGCGACGTCCTGACCACTGACGAGAACGGCCTCGAGATCGTGTGCTTCGACAAATTGCAAGGCGTTTTGGATTTCGACCACGCCGAGTGCATGGATGAAGAGCGGGAGCCGTTTTTCGAGAACGGGCAGCATGGCTTCGAAACGCACGTCGGAGCGGAAATCGGGGCGCTTGGCCCATTTGGACTTCTGATAGGCACGGGCTTCTTCCAAAAAGCGCTGGAGACCTTTGAGCCTTTTTTCCCAACGTTCGCGTTGGGCCTTCATCGATTCGGCGGTGGCGGACGAGCTGTGGCGCATGCGGGGCCAGAAGGCGTGCATCCCACGGGCGACTTCAGCACCATGTCCTCCCAGGTCCAGCCATCGAGCTGCAGGAGGGCGGACTTTCCGCTGAGGAGGCCGCCGGATTGCGGTACGGTGAGGGTCGTGAGGACACCGTTGGCGCGCGCCACAGGGATCAGTTCGCTGTCAGGATTGACCGCGATTTCCGCACGGGCGCTGGGATTCATGGCGCCAGGCTCGCTCAGGTCACGCGTGGCGCGCACGGCCGAGATCTCGACCAGGCCGAGCGTTCCGTTGGCCGAGATGAGACCGGGGTAGAGATGCTGCCCGGCAAAAGAAATCGCCGTGGCCGCTTCCTCGCCTTCCAAAGGGACGCCTTCCCCACCCAGGGCGACGATCTTCGAGCCGCTGATAAGCAGCTTGCCCTTGGGGATGCTGTCCCCGCTGATGGGATGAATGGTGCCTCCCTGGAGCAGGATCGGCTTTGCCGCCGCTGGAGCCGGAAGGATGTCGTTGCCGAGACTGGTTAGGCATCCAAGAGCGAGAAGAGAGAAGGTGCAGAACAATTTCATGGCGTGAGAAACGGGGTTCATTGACTTAACGGAAGTCGCAGTAGCAACCGGTGCAGGCGTGAAGGCTTTGGCCATCATGATAGAGGCCTTGATGGTCGATGAGTTCGTACTGGCCCCAGGGACTGAGGAGCCGGAGCTTGGTCGCGAAGTCGAGGGTCGCCGGTTTCTCCGTCTCTTCGCCGTCCTTGGACTGGTCCTTCTTCTTTTTCTTGGGCGTTTGCATCACCTTGGCGATGAGCGCTTGTCGTTGAGCAGTGACCCACTCCCGGCGCTTCTGGTCAGATTCGATGTCGAAATAGCATTTTCCTTCGATCCAGGTTTGTTCGCAGCGGCTGAGGGTGGAGAGCGGCGGGCCGCTCCAGATGGCGAGATCGGCGTCCTTGCCAACTTCGAGGGAGCCAACGCGCTGATCGATGCGCAACTGTTTGGCCGGGTTGATGGTGACAAACTTGAGAGCCTCTTCGAGGGTGACTCCTCCGTATTTCACCGCCTTGGCCGCCTCGGTGTTCATTCGCGTGGCCAGTTCGTTGTCGTCTGAATTGAACGATGTGAGGACACCGGCGCGGTGAAGCAGGGCGCCGTTGTGCGGGACGGCATCGTAGACTTCAAACTTGTAGGCCCACCAATCGCTGAAACTGGAGGCTCCGGCGTCGATTTCCTTGAGTTGATGGGGGACCTTGTAGCCCTCGAGGACGTGTTGAAAGGTGCCCACGGTGAAGCCGAATTCCTGGGCCAGGCGGACGAACATGAGGATCTCATCTTGGCGGTAGGAATGGATGTGGACGATGCGTTCGCCGCGCAGAATCTCCAAGACTGCTTCCAATCGAAGGTTGGTGCGGAAGGGCAGTCCCTTTTCTTCTCGAGCCGCGTGGGCCCTTTTGCGTTCACCGTACTCCCGGGCGGCGAGAAAGGTGTCGCGCATGAGTTGCTCGACGCCCATCCGGGTCTGCGGGTAGCGCGTGGTGAAGTCATCGCCCCAGTTTGCCTGCTTCACATTTTCTCCCAGAGCAAACTTCACCCCCGGTTTGGCTCCTTCAAGCTTGAGGCCTTCAGCATCGTGGCCCCAACGCAGTTTGATGACCTGGTTCTGGCCGCCCATGGGATTGGCCGAGCCGTGGAGCAGATTGGAGGTCGTCAAGCCGCCCGCCAGTTGGCGGTAAATGCTGATATCCGTGGGGTCGACTACATCGCCGATGCGCACTTCACAGGTGACGGCGTGGGAGCCTTCGTTCACCCCCCGGCTGATGGCGGTGTGGGAATGACAGTCGACGAGGCCCGGGGTGATGTGCTTTCCGCTGGCGTCGATGACATGCGAAGGTTTGTTAGGCTTCTCCACATCGGTGCCGAGGGCGGCGATGCGGCCATTTTCGATCAAGATGCTGGCATTCTGCAAGACGCCCTCAGGGCCGGAGGTCCACACGGTGGCGTTTTCGATCAAGACCCTGCGGGGACGGGAAGCTTTTTTGCCCGTGAGGTTGCCCGGATAGGCGCCTGCGGGGTATTGGTCGAAGACGGCGATGGCGTGCGGGTCGGTCTTGTCCGGTGCCTCCTTGGGTGATGGGGCGCCGTCGCTTCGCCGGGCGGACCAGGAGAATCGCCTGCCGTCGGGCAGGGCTCCCTGACCGACGATGGTCTTGGTATTGAGATAGCCGCTGAGCCGGACGGTGCCTTCTTCTTCTTCTCCATGCTGGGCAAACAGCTTGGCGGGCAAGGTGAAACTCAGGGCATCATTGGCCGCCATGGTGACGGTGGCTTCCACCTCAGCGTCGTTTTCCGCACTTGGCACGGTGAGTTTGGGTTTCTTGTCGGAGCCGCTAAACTCGAGTTGTCTTGGCCCCTCGACGCCCGTCCAGGCGGTTTCCCAGGTGCCTTGGATTCCGCCGCCGAGGCGATCGAGTTCGTCCAGCCAGGGAGAGCCGTCGATCCACACCTGGCGGATCTTGGCTTCCTTGTGAAGGAATGGATTGCCGGAGGTGACCACGAGATTGGCCACGCGGCCGCCGGCGATCTCTCCCAGGCGTTTCTCTTCGCCTAACAATCGGGCCGGTGTGCGTGTCAGGGAATCCAGGGCGGTGGATTCCTTCAAGCCGTGCTGGATGGCATGGCGCAGATTGGGCCAGAAATCTGCGAGCTTTTTCTCCAAGCGATAGGTCGAGAGGGCGAAGGCGATGCCGTGGTTCTGCAGAATGGCCGGATTGGACGGAGCGGCGTCCCAGTGCTGCAATCGTTCCAGAGAGATGTCGAGCGCGCGATCGGGATCCGAGATACTGGGGGCCTCGGGAAAGGCAAGGGAGAGGACGAGGTTGTTCTTCCCGCGTTTCAGCGGTTTCCAGCATCGGTAACCGTAACCGGGATCGACGAGGACGCGCTTGAGCTTGAACTCGTCGGCGATGCGGATGGCGCGTTGGATGTCGATCTCATTTCCCAGGCGAAAAAAGGCCGGTTTGCGCGGGCCTTTGATTGTGGTCGAGAGGGCGGAGAGCGCTTCCTTTTCTCCGGGGCGAACGTTGTCCGGGTGCCGCTGGTAGACCTGTTGATAACGTTGGTACCATTGGGCATCAGAGAGGGTTTGCCGCATGAGCGCGATGCAGCCCATGAGGGATCGAGGATAGTCCTTGGAGGTGGTAACAAAGGCAAAATGCTGGGCCGCTTCGCGGTTGAGAATGAGCCCGAGATCATCCGGCTTGGTTAGTTGGATGAGGGCGCCCTGGCCCCGGAGAGCGCCCGAACGGGGGGCGAGATGGGCTGTGGTGAAGCCTAACTCTCGCCGCTTTTCCAGATCGCTCTCCTCGAGAGACACCTGATCCAAGACGGACTGATAGGAGCGGACACTGGCGTTCCAATGTCCTTCCTGAAGCTCTTCGGGAGTCTCCCGGTTTTCGCCCAGGATGGCGTAGGCATCAATGAAGCCGGGATAGATGGTCATGCCCTGGAGATCCCACACGCGAGCATCCTCGGGCGGCGTGACATCGGGCCCGACGTCGACGATGAGGCCGTCTCGCAGGATGACGGTGGCCGTGTCCAAGGTCTCGCCGGGTCGCGGCACGACGCGGGCCCCGACCAGGGCGTGGGTTTTGGGGGTGTTCTCCCGCAGACCTTCCTGAGGACGGAGGTCGGGCGTGGCGGCCTGAAGGGTGGGGGAGAGGAGGAGTGGAAGGAGGAGAGATGAGAGACGGGACCAGGGGACCTTCATGGGGAACCGTAGACCCGATTGACCGGCGTGCAATGGTTTGCGCTAGCAGGGCGTATGTGCGTGGGGAAGCTCCGGCAAAATGATTGGGGGCAAAATGATTTGGGGTGATTGAGAGTGTGGTCGGGCTGAAGGGAGATGCGGTGGCAGGCTTGGGATCCTGCTTCATCTGGCTAGGTGTTGTCCGAAAAGGGTGGCAGCCGCCCTACAACACCATCGAGAATACTTGGGGACTTGTAGGGCAAGCGCCTCGTTGCCGTGAGTGCCGTGTGAGGAGCAGGCCTCTCGGCTAAGGAAATTGAGAATTGGGAGATCTGGGATCAATCGTTTTGCCCAAAATCATTTTGCCAAACTGGTGATGGAGTTCTAGCGCTGTGTCGGCGCATCACATTCGTCTGCAATCAACTCGACCCAATGCAGTTAGGGGAGGGTGAGAATCTGCTCATTGTTATCGTAGAGGAGAATGTAGGCCGTTTCTCCGGTATCCTGGGAGACGAGGCGGAAGACGGGGGACTCAGCTTCGGTGAGTTTGAGGCGGTCGCCCACGACCCATTCGGCGGTGATGGGCTGTTCTTTCTGGCGCACGAGACCGTGCATGCCGTTCCGAAAATAGAGGAGCGCGCCGTCCATCTCCACGCTTTTGATTTCCAGGAGGTCCATGGTAAACAAACAGGCAGTCAATCGATCACTGAGCCCAACCCTTGGCGGCCTGGACGGCTTTGTTCCGACGAAGGACCAGGCTTTCTCGCGTGGCCTCGTTCAAACGTCGCAAGGACAGTCAGCTCATCAAGTTTAGGCATTGCTATAGGAGATACACGTTGGCAGAACCGGTTGTTAGCTTCGTTTCGAGAGTAATGATCGAATACTCGTTGGGTTTTACCTCATGTCGAGAACGGCCACCACTCTCGCAGGATCGCTAACGATATCATAGTACACCGCAAAAGGAAATCGCTTGATCAGCATGCGATGGTAGCCGTGCCAAACTGAGTGGATACCCGCATACAGTCGGAGCGACACGATGTCTGAGAGTGCTGATTCTACGAAGTCAAGGCCCACTCCCGGTTCTCTTTGCTCGTAGAATCGACGTCCTGCCTCAAGGTCGTCGCTGGCTTCTTCCATGAGGACGACGTCCGAAACACTCATTCCTGGAGTCGCCGACGGGCTTCTTGCACCGAGATGAACTTGGCCTCACCTGAGTTGATCTTCTGCGCTCTCTCCTCCAGCACATCCTTATGCCATTCAGGCGATTCCGGTTCATTTGCCTCGTGGCACAGAGCGTCCCAAAGCGCCTCCATTGTCTCGAGACGCTCGGCTGTGGTCATCTTCTCGATTTCGGCGATCATCATGATGCAGACGGTAGCGTATTGTTGTAGTGTAGAGGCTTTCGTTCTGCGCGCCATCACTATTCTCCACCGGGCCCAGGCTTGACGTCCGGCCACTCACTCCTGAGCCCAACCCCTGGCGGCCTGGACGGCTTTGTTCCATCCGTGGACCAGGCGTTCCCGAGTGGCCTCGTCCATGTTGGGGAGAAAGCGCTTCTCTTCCTGCCAGTTTTTCGCGATCTCGTCGCGGTGGGTCCAGAAGCCGACGGCGAGGCCGGCGAGGTAGGCCGCCCCCAGGGCGGTGGTTTCGGCGACGGCGGGGCGCACCACGGGAACGTCTAACAAGTCGGCCTGGAACTGCATGAGGAGATCGTTCTTCGAGGCGCCGCCATCGACCCGCAGTTCGGTCAGTTGGATGCCGGAGTCGGCTTGCATGGCGGTGAGGACATCGCGGGATTGATAGGCAATGCCCTCGAGGGCGGCCCGTGCGATGTGCGCCTTGCTGGAGCCCCGCGTCAGTCCGACGAGAGCGCCACGGGCGTAGGGGTCCCAGTGGGGGGCGCCGAGCCCGGCGAAGGCGGGGACCAAATAGACACCGCCGTTGTCCTCCACTTCGCTGGCCAGGGCTTCGATCTCGGGGGCCGATTTGACAAAGCCTAACTGATCCCGCAGCCATTGGATGGTGGCGCCGGCGATGAAGACGCTCCCCTCGAGGGCATACTCGATTTGCTCGCCGGTTTTCCAGGCGATGGTGGTGAGGAGATTGTTATCCGAGCGCAAGGGTTCGTTCCCCGTGTGCATGAGCATGAAGCAGCCCGTGCCGTAGGTGTTCTTCGCCTGGCCCGGGGCGTGACAGGCCTGGCCGAAAAGGGCGGCCTGCTGATCGCCGCCGATGCCCGCGATGGGAATGGATTTGCCGAGCAGATCCGTCTCGGTGTGGCCGTAGACTTCACTGCTAGAGCGGACCTGGGGAAGAACTTCGGAAGGCACTTGGAGCAGCTCGAGGAGGGCGGGGTCCCAGGCGCCCTGGCGGATGTTGTAGAGCAGGGTTCGACTGGCATTGCTGACATCGGTCACGTGTTGTTCACCACCGGTGAGCTTGAAAATGAGCCAGCTGTCGATGGTGCCGAAGCAGAGTTCGCCGGCCTCTGCGCGTTCCCGGGCCCCGGGAACGTGATCCAGCAGCCAGCGGACCTTGGACCCGGAAAAGTAGGCGTCGAGCACCAGGCCGGTGCGTTCTTGGATATCGGGAGCGTGGCCCGCGGCTTTGAGAGAGTCGCAGAATTCGGCGGTGCGGCGGTCCTGCCAGACGATGGCGCGACTGATGGGCTCACCCGTGGCGCGGTCCCAGAGTACCGTGGTTTCCCGTTGATTGGTGATGCCGATGGCGGCGATGTCCCCGGGGGCGGTTCCGGTATCGCGCAGGACCTCTTGGGCGGTCTTGAGCTGCGTCTCCCAAATCTCCATGGCGTCGTGCTCGACCAGACCCGGTTGGGGAAAATGTTGGGTAAACTCCGCCTGAGCCGTGCCCTGGATCAGGCCGCGATGATCAAAGAGGATGGCTCGCGAACTCGTCGTGCCTTGGTCGAGAGATAGGATCAATGCCATGATGAGGATTCCTATCACAGTGGAGGCCGGGCACCCAAGACAAGACATCTGAATCTTCACTTGCAGGTTCCGTGTGATTCCGTAAGGAAAAGGGATGCGGGGCTCTCTTCTACTCCTACGCCTTCTCTGCTGCACGGGGATCGGCTCGTTGTGCTTCACGAGTTGTTCCACGACGGAATTTGTCGCCGGCAAGGGATTGGCCACGGCCGAATACAAGGCGTTCCTGGCTCGGCCGGACTATCCGGAGACGAGTGACACGTTTCGGGATGCCAAATTGTTGGCTCGGGCGAAGAAGAATGGGGAGAGCGAGATCCGGATCGATCTCAGCGAACAGCGCGCCCGTCTCATGATGGATGAGGCGGTGGCCCTCGATGCGCCTTGTTGCACCGGGAGGGCGGGAAAACGGACGCCGGTGGGCTCGTTTCCCATCGTGGAGAAGATCGAGGACAAGCGCTCCACGATTTTTGGGAAACTCTATCGCCGGGGTCGCCAGGTCTACCGGGGGGACCGTCGCCGCTACCGCGGGTCCTACGACCGCTACATCGGGGCCTCCCTTCCGTATTGGATGCGCCTGACCAACGATGGGATCGGGCTTCACGCCAGCGCCTACGTGCACCGGTTTCCCAAGTCCAACGGCTGCGTGAGGATCCCGCCGGCGGCCATCGAGACGATGTACGCGGCTGTGGAGCCGGGGACGCGGGTCCAGATCGTGCCCTAGGCTTAGGCTAGACGGCCTTTTCCGGATCGCCGGGAGAGCCCGATTTCGCTTCCGTTCTCCGGGATAGGCACTATCGTCTGAGGGAAAATCCTCTGTAATCATCATGTTTAGAGTCCCTGGCGAACCTGGAAAAGATATGTGTGACAGCCACATCGGCCCCACGAGGCGTGACGTGCTTCGTGTCGGTGGTGCGGGTATGCTGGGGCTTTCCCTGGGCTCCATGCTGCAACTCCAGGCCCAGGCCTCGAGTGCGATCGCCCACCGCGGGGGACCCGGTTGGGGGAAGGCCAAGAGTGTCATCCTCGTCTATCTCCAGGGCGGCCCGAGCCATCTCGATCTCTGGGATCCCAAGGAGAACGTGCCGGACAACGTCCGCAGTGAGTTCAAGTCCATCCCGACGAAGATCCCCGGCACTCATTTCACCGAACTCCTGCCCAAGCTGGCCAAGGTCAATGACCGCATGACGATGATCCGTTCGATGAGCTACACGCCGAACGGGCTCTTCAATCACACGGCCGCGATCTACCAGATGATGACGGGCTACACCACGGACAAGGTCAGCCCCTCGGGTCAGTTGGAGCCGCCGAGCCCCAAGGATTTTCCTAACTTTGGTTCCAACATCGTGCGTCTCAAGCCTTCGGAGGAGCCCATGCTGCCCTTCGTCATGCTCCCGCGGCCGCTGCAGGAAAGCAATGTCGTGGGCAAGGGAGGGACCGCCGGTTTTCTCGGCAAGGGTTTTGATCCCTACACGCTCTATCCGGAGGGTGACGACATGGACATGACGAAGATGCGCAAGATCAAGATCGATGACTTGCAGCTTCGTCCTGACATTTTTTCGGTCCGCTTGCGCCGCCGGGCGACCTTGCGGGCGGCGATCAACAAGCAGATGCCGATCATTGATAGGGCCGTCAAGGACTACAATCTGAACGACTACTACGATCGCGCCTTGAATCTCATCGTCTCCGGCCGCGCCCGGGAAGCGTTCAATCTGGACCAGGAATCGGACGACCTGCGTGAGCGCTATGGGAAGAACACCTTTGGTGAAAGTTGTTTGTTAGCACGTCGCTTGGTGGAAGCCGGCACGCGTGTCGTCGAAGTGATTTGGCCCAAGGTGGCCAACTCGGACAACCATTCCTGGGATGTCCATGTCGACTTGCCCAAGCGGATGAAGAATCAATCGGCGCCGATGTTAGACGGCGGTCTCTCCGCTTTGATCGAAGATCTCGATGAGCGCGGGATGCTCGACGAAACCTTGGTCGTCGCGGTGGGCGAGTTTGGGCGCAGCCCGGAGAAAGGGGTTTCCACGAGCGGCAACGGAAACAGTGCCAATGGGCGCGATCACTGGCCCTATTGTTACACCGCCTGCATCGCCGGGGCCGGGATCAAGCGCGGTTACGTGCACGGGAAATCCGACAAGACCGGCTCGGCTCCTCTGGAGGATCCGGTGCACCCGGGAGAACTCCTGGCCACGGTGTACCATGCCTTCGGGATCAACCCGGAGAGTGTGGTGATGAACCACCTCAATCAGCCTCGTGAGCTGGTCAAGGCCAAGGCGGTCACGGATCTGTTCGCCTAACAAGAGAGAGAAACGATTCGTCTTCGGCACGTCATCCCTACTTACCAGCGTGCTTTTCTAGCATGGCCGGTCTCCTGAGGTGTCACTTGAGGGCCTTGGCCTTCATGGGAATTGTTTTCGGCGGTCTCTTCCTCCTGTCGTCAATACTCCGGAGTGAGGATGCTACGCCCCGGCCGGATGCCGATTGGCGTAGCGAATCGTTCAGCGCCACGGTCACGGCCCAGCTGGGGGAATGGGGAAGTTTGCTCAAGAAGGGGAAGCCGGCGAGCGGCGCGGAAGGTTTCACGGTCGCCCAACCAACGGTGGGGGTCTTGCGCCCTCCGGTGTCCGTCGTTCTGGACGATGGCGGCTTCTGCGTCACTCGGATGAAGCCGGTGGAGTCGACGGCGGCAGCGCCCGGCGATGTGTGGAAGCGGCTCTTTGAACCGTTCACCGGTCCTCTGGATCTCGTGAAGTTCAAGGTGATTGAGGTCGATCTTGCGGCTTCGCCCGAGTCTCCCGTCACGCGTCAGTTAGTCACCTTTGCCGGGCCGGCGGAGTCTGGCTATCTCGAGCAGAATGCGACTTGGCGCATCACTTGGCAATGGAACGGCGAGGAAGAGGAGACGCTTCCGCGAATCCGCTCGATTGCCCTGGAGGATTTTGAAGAAGTGCTGGCCAAATCGGCATCGGGGAAACGGGCTTTTCAAGACGCCACCCTGGCGGTCATTGGTCAGTCGCCCGCCTATCGTGATCAGCTTCGATTTGGCAACACCTATTGGCGGCAACGCATCGAACTCTTCAACCGCTTCTTCAAGTTCGGGCATCACGGATTGGCCATCGGCGACGTGAACGGCGACGGCCTGGATGATGTCTACGTATGTCAGAACGGCGGCTTGCCCAACCGGCTCTTCGTGCAACAGCCGGATGGCACGGCCAGTGATGTGGCGGCGGATGCCGGGGTGGATTTTTTGGATCTGACGCGTTCGGCGCTCTTCGTCGATTTGGACAACGACGGCGATCAGGATCTCGTGCTCGCCGCCGATACCGGTTTGTTGGCTTTTCGCAACGATGGCAGTGGGCGATTTGAAGCGAAGGTGCGGTATCCCACGGTGCGCAATGCCTTTGGCGTGAGCGCGGCGGATTATGACAATGACGGGGATCTCGATCTCTATGTCTGCCGTTACTTCGCCAAGAAAGAAGAAGGCGCCGGCTTGGCCGTGCCCGTGCCCTATTTCGATGCGAACAACGGCGGCAGGAATTTTCTCATCCGCAACGAGGGCCCGGCGAAGAACGCGGCCAACTGGTTGAACTTTTCCGATGCCACGGTGGCCAGCGGTTTGGATAGTCAGAACAACCGCCGGTTCAGCTTGGCCGCGGTCTGGGATGACGTGGATCACGACGGTGATCAGGACTTGTTCGTCGCCAACGACTTTGGGCTGAAGAATCTCTACATCAATGAGAGAGGTATCTTTAAGGACATCGCGGGGGCGGCGGGGATCGATGACGGCGGCTTTGGCATGTCGGCCTCCTCGGGGGATTACGATGGGGACGGCCTAACGGATCTCTACGCGGGGAACATGTTTTCCGCCGCAGGGAGCCGCGTGACCCGGCAACCGCAGTTTCGGCCGGGTCTCGCCCCCGAGCTCTTGCAGCGTTTTCAGCACATGGCGCGGGGCAATAGTCTCTTCCGCAATTTGGGAAGCGGCCGGAGTTTTCGTGATGTGAGTGTGATGACGGGCGTGACGGTCGGGCGTTGGAGTTGGGGATCGGTCTTTGCCGACTTGAACAATGACGGCTGGGAGGACTTGGTCGTGGCCAACGGATACGTCACGGGCGAGGTGCCGGATGACTTGTGAAGTTTTTACTGGCGGCAGGTCGTGCCGTCATCGCCGCTCGATGGGAGCACCGGGGAGGTCGAGGATCACGAAAGCCCGTTCCGTCAGGGGCTGGAAGAGCTTGACGATCTCATTGATGAAGGCGTTTCCCTCAGCGGGCATGAACGCAACTGCGCCTTTCTCAACGTGCCGCTGAAGCTGGGGGATGGGTCGGTGTCTCGCCGTTTCGTCACCGCGAGTGCGGCTCTCGGATTGGATTTTGACGATGACGCGCGCTCACCGGCGTTGGTGGATTGGGATCACGACGGGGATCTCGATTTTTGGATCAGCAATCGCACGGCGCCCATGCTGCGGTTCGTGCGGAATGATTTGCCCACGGAAAAGGGATGGTTGGCGCTCAAGCTTCGCGGGACGCGATCGAATCGCGATGGGATCGGGAGTCGTGTCGAGGTGATGTTGGACGATGGACGGCGGTTGTTGCGCACCCTGAAGGCCGGCGAGGGCTACCTCGCTCAGTCGAGCAAGTGGCTCCACTTCGGCCTTGGATCACCGGCGGCGAAAGTCGAGCGAGTCCGGGTGTTCTGGGCTGGCGGGTCCGTGGAGCGCTTTACCGGCGTCTCGCCCGGAGCGCGATTTCACCTGGTCCAGGGAACGGGGAAGGCGGCTGTGGCGAAGGTGCGTCCTTCTGCGGCGGCGCTACGATCGTCCCGGGACGAAGGGCCCGCGACCTGGGCCCCTGCA
>JANQJH010000493.1 GCA_028281705.1 Verrucomicrobiales bacterium | reverse complement strand
GCAGGCCACGGCTCTGGTGCATGAGGCCTACCTCCGGATCGAGAAGTCGGGTTCGGATGATTGGGCCAATCGGGGGCATTTCTTTGCCGCCGCAGCGGAGTCGATGCGGCGCATTGTGGTGGAGAATATTCGGAGGAAACAGAGCAAGAAACGGGGCGGTGAATTCGAGCGCGTGCCGATCGACGCTTTGGAGGTGCCCGCTGGAATGCGGGATGAAGAGTTGCTCGCCGTGGACGAAGCCTTGGAACGGCTGGAAGCGGAGAATGAAGAGGCGGCGCGCTTGGTCAAATTGCGGTTCTTTGCCGGACTCACGCTCGTCGAAGCGGCCAAGGCTCTCGACTGTTCGGAACGCACGGCGCATCGCCGGTGGAACTACGCACGCGCCTGGCTTTACGAAAAGATTCACATGGACTGAGATCAATGGAGCGGGAGGAGGAAATCCTGGGCGGCGCCCTCGAATTCGACGACCAAGCGGAACGGCGTGCGTTTGTCCGTGGTGCTTGTGGTAGTGATGAGGACCTTCTCAAACGAGTGGAGCGCTTGTTAGCGGCTTTTTCGGGCGCGGAGGAGGAAGAGTTCATTGCGGGACCCTTGGCGGATCGCGAGGCGCCCATTCGCGAGGGAGAGGGCGCGGTGATCGGGCGCTACAAGTTGTTGCAGAAGATTGGTGAGGGCGGATTCGGGGTCGTTTACATGGCGGAGCAGAAAGAGCCGGTGAAACGCCGGGTGGCGCTCAAGATCATCAAGCTGGGGATGGATACCAAGCAGGTCGTCGGAAGGTTCGAGGCCGAGCGGCAGGCCCTGGCGATGATGGATCATCCTAACATTGCCAAGGTTCTCGATGCGGGAGCCACCGCTTCGGGACGGCCCTATTTTGTCATGGATTTGGTTCGGGGCGTGCCCCTGATGCAGTTCTGCGACGAACATACCCTTTCCACCCGGGCTCGCTTGAATCTCTACCTCGATATCTGTGGCGCGATTGCGCACGCGCATCAAAAGGGAATCATTCATCGGGATTTGAAACCGTCGAATGTGATTGTCACCCTGCACAACGACCGGCCGATGCCCAAGGTGATCGATTTCGGGATCGCCAAGGCCACCCAACAGGAACTGACGGACATCACGCTCTTCACCCGCTACGAGGATTTCGTCGGCACGCCGGCCTACATGAGCCCGGAGCAGGCCCAGTACAGCGGACTGGATATCGACACGCGGACTGATGTGTATTCCCTCGGGGTGATGCTCTATGAGATGCTCACGGGAGGTCCCCCGTTCAACAGCCGGGATCTACTGAAGAACGGGCTCGATGAGCTGCGGCGCCGTCTTCGCGAGGACGAACCGAACAGGCCGTCGACCAAGGTCAACTCCATGGAGGCCGCGCTCGTCACCCAGGTGGCGAGTTCGCGGCGGACGAACGCGGCGCAGCTGAGCAAGATGCTCCGGGGAGAACTGGATTGGATCGTGCTCAAGGCGATGGAGAAGGACCGGCAGCGGCGGTATCCGTCGGCTAGCGCATTGGCTAGTGATATCCAGAGGCACCTCCGGGGTGAAGTGGTGGAGGCCTGCCCGCCGAGTGCGGTTTACCGGCTGAAGAAGTTTGCCCGGAAGAATCGCACCGCCATGGGCATCGCCGCGGGAGTCATGTTGGCCTTGAGTGTGGGGGCGATTGTCAGTGCTTGGCAAGCTGTTAGGGCATCTCAGGCAGAGCGAGAGGCGACCCACCAGATGTGGAATGCCTATCTCCACCAGGCGAGCTTGAGCAGGCAATCGGGCGTGGAAGGGCAGCGGGACCGGAGCCTCGCCATTGTGGCCCAGGCGGCGGCGATCAAACCCGCGGTCGCCTTGCGCAATGAAGCCCTGGCGAGCATGGTCTTGCCGGATTTTCGCCTGAGGGAACGTTTTCAAGAGCGGGAGTTCGACGCCGACGGCGAGGTCGGCGCCGTGGGGGCAGGCCTCCTTCTTCGGGGCGACGAGAAGGGGAAGGTCAAGGTGTTCAATCGATCGAGCGGCGTCCTGTTACGTGAACTGCCGCCACACGGCGGGGGGATTCGCGGTTTTCGCTTTAGCCCGAATGAACGCTATTTTGTCGTGCGGTATCGTGACGGGGAATCGGGAGCGAGATCCCTGTCCATCTGGGCCGTTGATGGCGAGCAGCCGGTGGTGGATCTTGTGGGGACGCACGGTCTCGTGAGTTTTACTGCCGACGGCCTTCGGGCGGTGATTGGCCGGGCGGATCAATCCTGTGCCATCTATGCTTTGAGCACGGGCGAATTGGAAGGCGAACTATCATTACCCTACCTGCCGGATCGAGCGCTACTGAGTCCCGATCAAACCCAGATGGCGGTGTGTCACAATCGCTCGGAGACCGCCCTGGTATTGGACTGTGCCACGGGTTCACCGGTGGCCGAGCTGAGGCATGGCCGTCGCGTTCACGAATTGGCTTGGAGTGAGGATGGGAGACAACTGGTGACCGGGACCGCAGGTTTCAATGCCTATCTCTGGGATGTGGCGACAGAGACGGAGCTACAGGTGTTTCGCGGACACACGGCGGAAGTGGTGTTTGCCGACTTTCACCCGACGGGCCGGTTCTTGTTCACCGGAGCCTGGGATGGATCGACTCGCGTGTGGGACCCGCGAAACGGGAACGCCCTCTTGCGCAAGGAGGGGACGGCGCAGCGGATCTCAAGTGATGGCGCCCGTCTTCACTTGCCCCTGTCATCGAATCCTTCGGGTGCGTGGGAGTTCATTGCCGGTCCCGCTTGGTTCTCGCATTTTCACTTGGCCGGCGAAACGAAAGACAAGCATGTGACCCTGAGCTTTTCTCCGGACAGCCAGTGGCTCGCGGGTGCGGCGCGGAGAGGGGTGGCGGTATGGGATCTGGCTCAGCAGCAGCGGATCGCCTTTGGGGCGAAGATGGAAACCTATCATCGTCGCATCAGCTTCGAACCGGGCGGGACGGGTCTCCTGGTGGCGGGGACGCAGAGTATTCGCCGGCACTCGCTACGATCGACGGTCAACGCCCTCGGCGAGAAGGAGTTGGAGTTCCAGGGGGGCGATACTCTCTTTCGCGGACGCGTTCGCCGGTTTGATGTGAGTGAGGACGGGATGACGATGGCGGTCATCGAAGAGACGGGGAAGGTTCGACTGCTGGAGAGGGATTCCGGTGTGGAGAGAGCGGTGCTCGAGGGCCGGCCCGAGATGACGGAGCTGGATTTTAGTCCAGACGGGCGATGGCTGGCGGCCGATTGCTGGCCTCGAGGCGGTGTTCGGGTTTGGGATCTGGCCCATGTCGACGGCGCCCCGGTCGACTTGATCGAACAGGAGCCGAGAGTGCGGGCGCAGTTCAGTCCGGACGGGCAGTGGCTGGTGCTGAACACGTATCGCGAGGGCATCCAGTTTCTCCGAGTCGGCACCTGGGAAGTGGAGAAAGTGATCGCCACGGAAGGGATGTATTCGGTCATCGATTTTGACCCCAAAGGGCGTTTCATTGTGGTGTCGCTCGACAGCGAAGCCATTCAACTGCTCGATTACCGCAGTCATGAAGTGATTTGCGCCTTGCGGACGCCCAAGCCGAGTTCGTGGTGGAGTGCGTGTGTGAGTCCAGACGGCAGCAAGATCGCGGCGACGACGAATTTGCGCGATGTCTATGTGTGGGACCTGCCGGGAATGCGATCGGATCTCGCAGCCATGGGACTCGATTGGAACTGGGCGAAGTGATTCGCGCGCAGTGCTGTCCGCCTTGACTTCCCTCTTGAATAACTGAGGGACTGAAGCCCCTCCCACATTCTGGGAAGAGGCAGGCAGTTTAGTTCCTTTCGTTATTTCCGGGAGGAGACCCGGAGGGTTGAGCTGCTTCCAAATAACCGAGGGACTGAAGTCCCTCCCACGTTCCAAGAAAGTGGCAGGGACTTTAGTCCCTTCGTTATTTCCGGGAGGAGAGCCGCAGGGTTGGTGTGCTAGCTAACGGATCAATCAATCAACGGCGGGGAGAGAAACGTGGAGTTCGCTGAATACCTTTTCGATGGGGCTGGCGCCGACGGCCAATTCATCGCTAATGACGGACAAGAATCTCTCGCCCTTGGGAGGATCAGCGGCGTGGCCATCCTTGAAATTCGGGTTGGCGCCTCCCCAGATGAGGCCCACGACTTCGTTTTGGTAGTTCATGAGGACGGAGCCGGAATCCCCGACACGGGCGAAGGGCCTGCGGGTGCCGTCACCGGGTTCGATGAGGATTTGATCTTCGTATTTCCAGCCATCGTGACGCGTTCCGCTCGCCTTGATGTCCTTGACGAATCCGTTGGTCAATCCGGTGTGCGCGCCATATTTCCGCACAGGATAGCCAAAACCTTGGATGTCCTCGTGGGTGATCTTGTAGGAGCCTTTGACGGCGCCCATGCCGAGAATCCAGTTCTGGTATTCCACCTCCGAATTGAGTTCGGCGATCGCCCCGTCAACGTGCTTGCAGGAGAACTCGGAGGCGCAGATGGTCTTTCCTACCAAGTTCTTCGAAAAGGGAGTCGGCTGAAAGACGACGGTGTAGCCGTCGCGATTGACTAGCACATGTCGATTACTCAGTAGAGCAGGTTTTTCCTTGTAGATCACGATGCATCCAAGGGTGGCCGTGCCGTTGCGCACGGGCTCACTCGCAATAGAGGATACGGTGATCCCACAGCCGCCCAGCAGCGGCCGGTGTTTCTCGGTGTGTTCTCCGCTTTCGTGCTCGTCGTCGTCGCTGTTGCAGCATTCTAGCTGAACTCTTTCGGATACATCTGTGAGAAAGCCCTCCATGCTGGACGGGATGCGTTCACCGTGAGGAAGGGCATGGTTCGGTCTTTTCTTTGAGGTGTGAAAACAGATCGCGAGATCATCGGTGGGCCTTCCATTCCTCTGCTTGTAGCGCAAGCTCACGGCGTGGACACCTGGCAGCGCAAAAAACCGATCCTCGTAAGTTCTTTTGACCCTTAAAATCTCGTTGAAGTTCGCGTTGTTCATCGGCGGAATTAGATAGTGCAAGTCTGAGTTGATTCGGGGGAGGTCACGATTGGCGGGCGGCGATCAGGGGTAGCCTGGGGTGTCCCAAAAGGAGGATGAGCTGTGTTCGGTAAAGGGGTCATCGGAATCGGCCGAAATCGGATTGGGGCGGAGGTGGACCAAGTCGTGATCGTGCGGCTCCGGGCGGGGGAGATGGAAGACGGCCAACTCAAAGTTCACGGGCAGTCCCCAGCTATCGAGCTGCGGCGGGTCAGCCACGGGCCAGTCCTGGTCTCCATAGCGCCCGAAGTCGTACCAAATGGTCAGGTCGATCGCGTTGCGCTCGTTCCGGTCCTCGTGGCGACGACCCTCGAAGCGGTTTCTCCTGTTGAACCGGTAGTCGACATTGTCGCCGCCGCTGTCCACCGGGAGCTGCCCGTTGCCATAGGACCAGTCCAAGGCCTGGATGTTGCCGATGATCTGCGGATCATTGTTGGGATCGAAGGTCGCGACATTGGCCATGACATTGAGAAATCCCGACATCCGCGAGATGTGCTTCCAACAACCGTGCAGGCAACGATCCGGCTTTTTCTTGCGTCCGATCTTGCGGGTCAGGAGCGAGTTGTTGATGGCAATGAGATCGAAGACGATGAGATTCAGATAGTGGCCCACTCCGGCGACGCAGAATTTGTAGTATTCGTCGAAATGATGTTCGAGATAAAGTTCATTGCGAATGATGTAATCGACGAGGGCGTCTTCCTTGAAATCGAACGGTGCTAGGGGATTGTCGACCGGGACCTGATTGCCGCCGTCTTCCGGTGGTGGAAGGTGGCCGCGCCGTAGCTTGTCATTGCTGGACCAGAGCCAGAGATTGCCCTTGGTAGGCCCAAAAATATTTTCACAGGGAGTATGCCGGAAGATCTGGGCGTCGTGCGTTTTTCCACCTTTTTGACCAAGAAAGACGTTCCGATCACAATTGTGGTAGATGTTTAGACGCGTAGGGAAGAGTCTGATCGGCTTTGGGATGATGACTGGGTTGTCTTGCATGTGGCTTGTTGGAGTTAGAGGCCTTTGGGCGTGTCGGTTTCGGATGATGGAGGAGAACTGCCAGTCTGCGCGGCGGAGATCCCGATTAAGGTGGGACTTGTGTCTTCGACGGGAAGAACGAACTCGGCGGATTCAATGGCACTCCCAGGCGTGGGATTCTGCCAGGCCGTGAAGCGGAAAGAGTCGGCAGGGGGATGCTGAAGGAGAACGGGCCAGGCGAACCGAGGAAGCGGAATCGTGTGCACCTGGGGGTCATTGAGATGGATGGTTTCCTCGATGCCTTGTGCCCACTTGAGAACGATGTGCCCCGTTTCGTTTGCTTTGCCGCCCGGTTCAGGGTGGGGTCCCAGGAGGTAGATGGCGTGGCAGTGCCGGGGAACGGGGATGGAAGCAAGGGTGGCCGGATAGACGGTGAGCGTATCGATGCGTTCTGGTGGGACGTTGGCGCGTCGCGCCGCGGACTGGAAGACATGGAGGATTTCAGCGAACAGGGGGTCCGGGTCGAGTCGTTCTTGCTCGGTGCCCGCTGCCAAGGCTTCCCAAAAAAAACCGCTGCGGTAGACCGAACCATCGTGGGCGAGATTGATATAGTCATCACCGTTGCCGTTGGCATCCCGGTGATAGTCACATCGCACGAGCGGGACGACGTTTCCGACCTGGATCAATTGCAGAAGTTTGTATTCCTGCATCGACCGCACACCGAATCTGGGAGACAGCTTGGAAACAACATCGGTTAGCGGGCTGAATTCGTAGCTGTAGGAGGTGCTGGCATCGTCTTGAGGAAAGGCTGTTCGAATGGTTTGGTCCAGGGCGCTCCCACCTTCAGTCTTGGCCACCGGGCAACGGAGGCAGCCCTTGATCTTGCTGTCGATGAAATCTGGCACCAGATCGGAGAGGGATTCGGGCCACCCCTGGTGGGCCGCGCGGTAGTTCTCGATAGCGTCGTAGAGCAGTCTGAGTTGGCGTTCGCAGATGGCCTGATCCTCATCGTGCTCCGGCGCGGCTGATGTACGGTGACACCAAGCGAGGGGAAGCGCTGTCACCATGGCCACGTAGACGGTCCCGACGATACCCCTCATGCTGCGACGGATCATAGTGAGGGAAAGGACATGGTTGCAAGCGGGAAGGAGCGAATGAACTCGCCCATGAGGTTGGTCTTCTTTCCTTCATCGTTTATTATGGAATCCTTGCGCGACTTGTTTGTTCAAGTGACCCGGTGCCCCGGATTTCCGATTCATCGAGGAAGGCGTAGCCGGCCTCGCCTCGCCTCTCGGCGTCGCTCAAGGCTAATCCGTCAGGAAAAAGGTAGGCGGAGGACCACCCCTGCTGCCTGATGGCTTCGCCGAAAAAGACGTCATCGAAGCCCTTGGCGAGGCGTGGGTCGGGCCAATCGATGGCGCGAACGGTGGAGGTGCGCACCCACCATGAACCTCCACTGACGAAGTGCCAATAGGGGTTTCCCGTGTTCCGTCCCTCGTAGTTGAGTTCACCTTTTCCCCCAAGGCGAAGGGAGGGCGGCGTCAGACCGCGGTACCACGAGGCGCTGCGGACAAATTCCGTCGCCTTCACATCCGCCGGGCCATGAGCTTCTCCGAACTCGATTCGAGCCATTCGTCCCCAGAGAGCGATCTCGGGAGGAGCGCCACTCGCCGCCGAGAGAAATCGCCGCATGACGTTGCTGCTGACAAGATGGGAATCATCGTCAAACCACCAGATGTACTCCGTGCGGACATGTTCAAACAGGCGCCGCATCATGGGGCACTTATTCACATTGGTTTCACTGACGATGACGCGATCGGTCTGCCCTTTGGCTTCGAGCGCCCGGAGGTAATTCAGCGTTTCCCCGCCGGGAGCGTTGGCTCCGACGACCAAGGCGTAGGTGTCTTCCTCGCAGTGCGTTCGGATCGACTCCAGGCAGCGATGAATGAGATCGAAATGATCGCCATAGGTCAGGACGCAAATGGTGACGGGAGGTGGCTCCGAGGCTGCGTATTCGGTGTTCACTTGATCGCGGGGAGGCCGAGTTCAAACGTGAGCTTCTCTCGAATCGACTGAGAGAGAAGGGGCCGCACTTTCTCCGCCTGGGCGCTGCTGAGAAAGGAGAGCACGTCACCGGCATAGTAGAGATGGATCCGCTTGGCGACTTCGTCAGAAGTGACCATCTTCATGCAGTGAGGTAGGCCCTCGCGGGGGTCGAGGCACAAATGTGAGGGGTCATCTTTGGAATCGCCATCTCCCAGAGGCACGGTGCGGGCGCGCCAGCAACCGTTGGATTGACAGCAGGGGAGGGCTCCAACGGTGTGGATGAACTGGTGCCAGGGATAGGCCTCCCAATGGGGTGGTTCGCGTCCACCGGCAATGACGACACAGGGCCGTTTCTCAAAGCGGCCGGGAGGCACGGGGACGGCGGCGGCGAGGTGCATGAGGAAGGTCACGGGACAGAGAACGCCGTCGCTGTGGTAGACGAGGCGGATCAGTTCACGCAAGGGCGTCTCGCCTCGAAGATCGAGGACTCCTTTCAAGGGAGGATGGTAGTGATGCTTGCTCCCGACTTGGACAAAGAGAATCCGGTCACGGTAGTGATCGACCACTTCCTGATAGCGTGAGGCCTCCCACCACTTGATGGTGAAATCATACTTCCCGCCGGAGACGATGATCCAGTAGGGAACACCCTCGCCGATCCGCTGAGCCACGGGCGACGGCTGTACCCTTTCTTCTTCGGAGAGGTGCACGTCGCCACCGAAAACGGACGGCTGGATGTTCGTGCCCAGTTCGTCGTTGAGGAACTCCATGAACCCGTGAAGGAAGTGCTGTGCGTTCCGGTTGGATCGATGGATCATGGGGTAGTGGCATGTCAGATCGGTGACATTGGCATCATTCTCCTCGAACTGAGTGAGGTAGGGGTTGTACTTCCAGAGGTCGAGCGCGCTGGTCTTAACTTCGGTTTCGAATTCGCCGGGGTGACAGTGGTGCAAGTCCCTCACGGCAGCGGTCAGCATGAGGATGTCGCCGGGGGATAAGGTATTCCTAAGCCTCAGTCGCCGCATGTTCTCCCGGAGTGATCGAGTTGAGCCAGTCCTGGAATGGCGAAACAGCCCGATGAACTGAGCGTCGGCGATCGACGCGTCATCTCGGCGACGGAAACCGCATCGTGAAATTCGACGTCGTTGACGAAACCGTCGACCTGCACGGGTGAGGCGATCATGCCGATCTTGCGGTAGTGGGCCTCGAGCGACTCGATTTCGAGGAGAGCCTTTTCGATTTCCTGAAGGAGGGCGTGCTCATGGGCCTCTCCTCCATTGCCATGCGTTGAGCGGTGTTCTTGGAGATCGGCGTAGGCGCAGTTCAAATGATAGTAGGCGTTGAGGAAACCGAGCTGTCGTTGCAATCGAGGGTCTTCGATCGATCCGCCGGGGAAGGGGTTCTGCCCAGCCGTGGGGAAACGCTCAGGACGAAACCTCGAGCTGTGGCGAACGTCTACAGTGGATAAGGGGTGCTCTTCCATTGGGACTACATCATCATTGGCTGGGCGTTTCTTGCTCAGGGTTCCCCAGTTTCTCCTGCATTTCGGCACGCAAACAGAGACTGACAGAATCAAAGTAGTAGGCAGACGGATCGATGTCCCACTTTTCCAGGCCCTCCTTCCGGATCCTTCTCGCCGCCGCATGGTGGCCCAGTTCCTCGAGGCAGAGGGCCCGAAGGAAAAGCACATCGCTCTCGGGCTTGCGAAACGCGGTGGACTCCGAGTCATCGACGGCGAGGGCTTCACAGAGATAGAAATCCGCCTCGGCATGAAGTCCATCTCGGTAAGCGATCAGGCCCTTGAGATACCATCGGAAGTACCGGGTCTCCGCCCTTTGCGATTCGTGTCGCGGGGGAATTTCGCCTTCGGGTTCGTCCGAAATGGCGTAGGATTGGGTCGCGATCAATTTGCCCTTTTCGAGATTCCGGAGTGTTGTGGGACCGGCGAGAAAGAGGCGGGCGGAGGACTGTAGCGCGCGGTGAACATGGTAGGGGATCATTCCCTCACAGTGTTCCCGGGCTCTTTCAAAGGCCGCCAAAGCCTTCTCCGGTTCATTCATTTGATTGCGGGCCTGAGCCACGGTGTAGTGAAGGTAAAAGGGAGAGTCGTGTGCGCCGCTCGCGAGCGATTTCTCACAACGTTCGAGTGCCAGAGCGGGTTCTTTCATTTCGAGAAAGGGAATCGCATTCTTCCACTCTTCCTCCGGCTTGAGATTGGGCCTGATGGCTCTCTCGACGTCTGCATAGCGCGTGCGGCCCCGTCTCTCGAACACACCTCGAATGGATCGGAAGCCGGTCGCCTCTGGGATCAAGGGAGAAACGGGTGTGGCGTCATTTCCCCTTGAGGGCAATGGCATGCTCAGACCGAGGGTCTGGATCCTTTTCTCAATCCGGGATAGATCCCAAATGCGTATCCTCTGATTGTCGAAGCCGGTCGCGAGATGTTCGCCGGATGGGGTGAATGATAGTGACGTCATGGAAGATCGGCCCGGCACGGCCCAACGGATCAATTCGGACATCGAGGGCAACTCGAGGAGGATGACCTGCTGTCTCGAAGCTCCCACCGCGAGGCGCTCTTCTGTGGGGTCGAAAGCAAGGGGCGGGACCGAATCCATTTGGGATTCGAGAGCGATTGAGCCTCGCCAGTCCCAAGCCGAGGTCTCATAGAGGCGCAGGGCATCGCCAGAGCTGGCGAGCAACCAACGGTTCGAAGGACTCAGTTCGATGTGTTTTATTCCTTTGAATGAGAGCCGGTGAAGAGTCTTGCCGTCCGGGAGGTGAGTGATGAGCAATTCTCCAGTCTCCGGTTGGCAGGAGGCGATCCATTCCCCCTTGTCCTGGAGAGTGATCGACGTCATTCCCTCAAAGCCGGGGAGCACGTGATCGGCTTTTGAGCTTCCTCCGGTGAAGATCTTGACGTGACCTCCTTCAAGGATAGCAATCTTCGACCCATCGCGATTGACCGCGACCGTTCCCGCAGTCTCGGGGTCATTGGGCAGGCTTTCGTATGTTCGAGCCGGGCCGATCGATTCACGGTGAAACTGCAAGGCGTGACCGGAATTTGGCAGCCGATACCGGAGCAAGCCCGTGTATCCGGAGGCGAAGAGCCGAGGGCCGCTCTGCCCGTAGGTTAGTGATAGGTATGCCGGTGCACTGCGCGTATCGAGTTCTCCCAGGAGGACACCCGTTTTCCAGTCCCAAAAACGCACGCCGGTATCCGAGGTCGCCAGGAGTTGCTCGCCGCTTTGATCGAAGCGCACCTTGGTGTCGTGTCTCACGTTGGCCAAACGGCTCGACACGGCCCTGGCCTCCACTGCCGGTTCATAGTCCCAAAGTGAAAGGTGATTCCCGCGTCGTTCGAGTCCCAGTCGTGTCGTCTGGGGATCAAACTGAAGGTCGATCAGTTCGCCGGAGGTCCGGTGCTGCACGAGCGTGGAGGCGCCATAGGAATCGGCTATCCGTAGCGTTCCGTCGGCGGACGCCACGGCGAGGAATCTTCCATCACCGTTAAACTGGAGCATCCTAACAACGTCGAGCTCCCCTTGGCGCTCGATGACCGCCTTGGTGCGCCAATCCTTGAGATAGAGGGATCCGCCTTCCGTGTCGGTCGCCACCGCAAGGATCTCTCCATCCGGATGCCAGGCAAAGGCCGTCACCGTGCTCGAAAAGGGGAGGTCTTCCACGAAGGCGCCTTCGCGCCAGTGGAGAAGGTAGAGGTTGAGGCTGTCCAGGCTGGATAGGGCTAACAATTGCCCGGAAGGGTGAAATGCGAGGGTGTGAGGCACGCGATCTCGAGGCGTCTTCATCGGGATGGTCTTCGCCAGGGTGACATCCTCACGTTTGGAAAGATCGAAAACGTTGATGCGCGGCGGGTTTGCCCTGGAGCCGGATTCCCCTCGCGCGATGGCCAGCCAGCGTTCGTCGTCGGAAAAGGCCATGGCTTGATGGGGCGTCCGGCCGTCGTCGGTGAGGATTGATGACTCCGAGGCCACGTCCCACACCTGAAGCCGGGCTTCCTCTGCGTTGCCGGTGAACTGAACGGCGAGGAAGGCGCCGTTCTTGCTCAATGCCAGTTTCTCCACGGGGTTGCCGGCATTGTGGCGCAGGGTGTGGAGGCGCTCGCCACCCGCGATGGCATGAATGTAAACCGTACCGTTTTCCTCTCCGCGAGCGTAGAATTCGAAGTTCGGACAAAGTGCCAGGGCGCTTGTGTCCTCGGGGTAGCCCACCCAGCTTTCGCCGTCCTTGAGATCGGGTAGGCCCAAACTCGTGATGGCCGTGCTCACGATTCTCGGGTCATCGGTGAGAGCGGCCGCTTGACGCATGAACTCGAGCCCGTCAAAGCGTTGACCGGCAGTGGTGCCGATCCTGAGGAGTTCCGTCTGGTTGAGCACTCCTTCCACCCAGAGTTCGCGATATTTTTGAGCTTGTTTGAGACTGATCACGGAACCCGCGATGAGGAGGAGGGCGACGATGGCCGCGATGGAAACCGCCGTTCGATGGCGGCGGGTGAACTTGCCGATGGTGTAGCCCAAGGTGGGGGCGGCTGCCGTCACCGGTTCGAAATGAAGATAGCGCTCGATGTCCCGGGCCAACTCAGTGGCCGAGGCGTAGCGGCGAGAGCGGTTTTTCTCGATTGCCTTGAGCGTGATCCAGTCGAGGTCGCCTTTGAGAGATCGCCAGACGGCGGCGGGTGAACTCAACTGGGAGTTGTCGGCGATGTCCTGTTGCCGCCTCTCGCTGAGCTTCCGGAATCGTAGCGATGGCGCGGAAAAGTCGGCCTCCTGAATGACGCGCATCCAGGTGATCCAGTCGCGTTTCTTCAACGTCGTGGAATCGAAGGGGAGCGAGCCGGCGAGCAATTGATAGAGCACCATCCCCAGCGAGTAGATGTCGCATCGGGTATCGATATCCTCGGCCTGTTCTGCCTGTTCCGGACTCATGTAAGCCGGGGTGCCAAACAGTTGTCCCTGTTGGGTGAGGGTGGCAAAGTTGGCCGACTCGGGTTGGGTGGCCTTGGCGATGCCGAAGTCGATGATCTTCGCCACCGGTTTGCCATCCACCATGGAGACGAGAATGTTTGAGGGCTTGAGGTCACGGTGGATGACCCCTTTTTGGTGAGCATGCTGGACGGCTTGACAGACGGGGACGAAAAGGCCGAGCCGATCGCCAATGGAGAGTTGGTGCTCGTCGCAGAACCTGTCGATGGGCTTGCCCTCCACCAGTTCCATGGCGAAGTAGGGCCTGCCGTCGGGAGTCGATCCGGCTTCGTAGACCTTGGCGATCGCCGGGTGTTCCATCATCGCCAAAGCGCGGCGTTCGGCCTCGAACCGGGCGACGATCTGCCCCGTATCCATGCCCAGCTTGATCATTTTGAGGGCCACCACTCGACGCAACGGCTCCTTCTGCGCAGCTTTGTAGACGCTCCCGAACCCGCCCTCGCCTATTTTTTCCTGGAGGGTGTAGGGCCCGATGGTCGTGATGGTCTCATCGGTGTCGTCGCCGTTCGCTGGGCGACTCCGGTCATCGGCGATCCCCTCACCACCATCCCTGGTGGGATCTCCCGCGAGCATCAAGAGGCAGTAGGGGCAGGACTGCCGCTCGCCCACGACCGCGTAGGTTGCGCCGCAGGTCGCGCATTTCTTTTTGATCGGATCGGCCAATTCGCGCGGTGTGGATGCTTGGATGTGCTAGGGCTGAAGGGAGGAGAGAAGGAACTGACGCTCATCCTCGATCTCTTCCGGATCGGCGACGATTTCTCCGAGTGCCTCCTGGAGCGCTCGGCGGTAGGCCTTGCGCAGCCGGTGGATCGCGGCGGTGACGGCACTTGTGGACATGCCAAGCTCCTCGACTTTCTGGGCATAGGTGATGCCTTCCTCGCCAGGCGTGATGAACGGTGAGAGGGCGCGGTAGAGTTCGATTTGCCCCAACTTCTCATAGCGCTGTCGCAGGCGGAGCTGGGCTTGATCGAGCAAGTCGAGGGCCCAGCTTCGATTGAAGAGCGATTCCGGAGTTTCCGAGTCCTGGGGTTCGATCTTGTAGCGCTGTTCGCCGATCTCCTCATCGATGGAAATCGTCGTCGTGCCGCCACCCCGTTTGGCGGCCCCGGCCTTGCGGTGGACGACACTGATGTAGTTCTTCAGGGAACCAAGGAGAAAGGAGCGGAACCGTCCCTTTTGTGGATCGGCGCGGGAAAGGCCGTCTTTCGCCAGCAGATGCTCGAAGAATCCCTGGGTCAGATCCTTGGCGTCGTGCTGGGGGTAGCCCTTCCGGCGGACGAAGGCATAGAGGGGATACCAGTAATTCTGGCAGAGTTCACCGAGGGCCGATTCGGCCTCGGCCGAATCGGCATCTCCCGCCGCCAAGACCACACTCCAATGAGTGGTGGAGAATACGTAACGAGCCGAATCGTCATCCCCCATGGCTTGAAATCACAGGTGCCGGGATTTCTAGACACAACTGAATTCCAGTACACATCGGCGCCAGTGTATCACGCCGCCAAATTCGGATCCAGCACGAAATGCCGCCTGGGCCACCGGCCGGAGGCGGGCTTAAAACAGTGGGCCTCCGCCCGAATGGTGACGGAGGCCCGGGGAGGAATCGGCTGTAGTGCCAAGGAAAGCACGTTTTCGGCGTTGCCGCGGATGTCAAGATGGACCGCGATCAGGGCGCGCGTTTGTTTCTTTGTCTACACTGAGGAACCTAAAGTGTTTCCCCCATTTCCTTTTTTGGCATGCCGTGGCGCAGGGACGGAGGAGGGTCTTGGTCACGCCCTGGGCCAGGGCGATCAAGGGGAGCCTGCTCTGCGGGAACACAAGCTAGGATTGCACGTCTTGACAGAATTGGCCATAGTTGGGTACCCATCGACCAAACCCTTGATCTCGTTGTCTCCCGTGAAATCCCTCTATCTCTCCCTCTTGGCCTGGTGCGTTGTCGCTCTCGCCAGCACCCAAGCCGCCCCCATTCTCTCTGAGTTTCTCGCCTCCAACCGGGACAACCTGGCGACGGCGTCGGGAAAAACGGAAGACTGGATCGAGATCAAGAACGCCGGCAGCGAAGCCGTCAACCTGGCGGGTTATTTTCTGACCGACGACACCGAGCGGCCCCAGCGCTGGGCTTTGCCCGCGGTGGACTTGGCTCCGGGTGCGTTTCTCGTGGTCTTCGCCTCGGGGGACGATTTGGCGGATCCGGCGGGCGAGTTGCATGCCAATTTCAGCCTGGCCCAGGCGGGCGGTTACCTCGCCTTGACCGCACCGGATGGCGCCGTGGTCTCGGCTTACGAAAACTACCCTCCGCAGCGGACGGATATTTCCTTTGGGATGGCGGGATCCGACCCGGCCTATTTTGAGACGCCCACACCGGGGGAGGAAAACGCGTCCGATGGTTTGTTAGGCTTCGTTGCCGACACCAAGTTCAGTCAGGACCGCGGATACTATGAGGAGCCCATTGAGGTCGCGATCGAGACGGAGACGTCCGATGCCACCATCATTTACACCACGGACGGGCGGGTCCCCTCGAAGGGAAGTGTCTTCACCGGAACCATTGGAGAGATTTACTCGGGACCGATCACGATCGACCGGACGACGACCTTGCGCGCCATCGCGCTGAAGGACGGCTTCCGGCCTTCCAATGTGGATACGCAAACCTACCTTTTCCTCGCCGATGTCGTTCGTCAGACGGGAGAGCATCTCCCGCAGGATTGGAATCGCGAGCCGGCCGACTACGAAATGGATCCCCGGGTGGTGGACGATCCCCGATACAAAGACACCATCATTGAGGACTTCAAGACCCTGCCCTCGTTGTCGATCGTGTTAGAGCCCGACGATTTCTTCTCCACCTCCAAGGGGATTTACCCGGGCAAGATCGGCGAGGATGGGATCGACAAGCCGTGTTCGGCGGAGTTGTTGCATCCTGACGGGAAAGAGGGCTTTCAGATCGACTGCGCGGTGCGCATCGTGGGGCAGACGAGCCCCAACCGGTGGAAGATCAAGAAACTCTCCATGCGCCTGCGTTTCGACAAGGAGTTTGGCCCGGGCACCTTGCGCTATCCGCTCTACGATGATCCCACGGCTGTTGAAGAGTTCAACACCCTCACGGTGGACGCGCGGCACAACAACACCTGGGCTTACCAGGGTGGCTCGGAACCCACGGAGCAGCGGCGCCGCGCGCAGTACCTGCGCGACCAGACGGCGGCGGACTTGCATCGCGCCATGGGCGGCTTCAGTCCCCACGGACGCTATGTCCACACTTATGTGAACGGCGTTTACTGGGGCATGTACAATCTTCACGAGCGTCCGGACGACGCCTTCAACGCGACCTACCAAGGTGGCGAACGGGACGAGTGGGTTGATCTGCGGCACGGTACCGTGGTCGTGAGCGGGGACCGGGCTCCCTACACCGCCCTGCATAACATGGCTCGCGAGGCCGACACCGCCGAGGGCTACGCCGCGATTGAAGAGATCCTCGACGTGGACGACTTCATTTCCTACATGCTGGTCAACCTGGGGCTGGGGAACGGGGATTGGGGGCCGAAGAATTACTATGTGAGTTACAACCCGGTCGATCCCAACGGGAAGTGGCGTTACCACTCCTGGGATGCGGAGAAAGTCTTTCAGAATCTCAATGACGATGTCACGGGGCGGAACGACAGCGGCGGTCCGACGGGATTGCACCAGTTACTCTCGGACAACGATGACTACCGCATCCGCTTTGCCGACCACGTCTACAAACAGTTTTACAACGGCGGCGTGATGTCGGTCGAGGGCCTGCAGCGAGCTTACAAGCGCCGGACGGACGAGATCGATCGTGCCATTATCCTGGAATCCGCCCGGTGGGGTGACGCCGCCAATGGCGTCAACACCCCGTACACGAAGGAGGATTGGGATGAGCATCGGGATTGGATCATGAACGACTATTTTCCCAATCGAGTGGACATCGCCACCGAGCAGTTTCGGAACCGAGGGTTGTTAGGCGATCTCGATCTCCCCACCTTTGAAGATCACGGGGGGCATTTTGACGATGGTTATGCCGTGAAGATCAAGAAATCGATCTTCGCCAAGGGCGACATCTATTACACGATCGATGGAAGCGATCCGCGGCTTCCCGGTGGTGATCTCTCGGAAGACGCCATTCCCTACACCGAGCCGGTGGCCCTGGCCGAAACCGCCACGGTGAAGGCGCGGCTTTTCAAAGGGAGTATCTTCGGTGCCAAGGAGTGGTCGCCCCTGCTCGAGGCCAGATTCGTCATCGGCGCCGTGCCCGCGACGGCGGAGAATCTCGCCATCACGATGATCAACTACCATCCGCCGGTGGCGAGTGAGGTGGAGAAAGCCGCGGGTTACACCCGCAAGGCGTTCGAGTTTGTCGGCCTGCGCAATCTCGGCGATCAAGCGGTGAGTTTGCTCGGCCTGGAACTCATCGAGGGGATTCGGTTTGATTTCGATGAGGGTGAGCTGGCGCAGATTGGCGCCGGTGAGACGGCCTTTCTGGTAAAGAACCGGGCGGCCTTCGAGAGTCGCTATGGCGGGGAGCATCTCATCATTGGCGTCTACACTGGCAGTCTTTCCAACGACGGCGAGCGTCTCCTCCTGCAAGCGGGCCACGAGCCCCTGGCAGACTTCGTATTCAATGACGCCGGTGATTGGCCCGAAGGTACGGATGGCGATGGCGCCTATCTCGTGCTGGAGAATCCCGGGACGTCAACGGATTCGAGCAAGGCGGGAAGCTGGCGGGCCAGCACGGCGGAGGACGTCCCGGCGGCCGTGGGCGGCGGCGGCGATCCCGGTGGTGGTGGTGGTCTGGCCTATGCCGACTGGAGCGCCTCGGCCTTCGCTGCCGGAGCGACAAAGACGGAGCCTAACGAAGATGCGGATGGAGACCGTTTTGTCAACTATCTCGAATTCCTTCTGGGAGGTGATCCCGAGGATGCCTCCTCCGTGCCTCGATTCGATGTCGTGCCGCAGCCCGATGGACTGCCCATCTTTGAAGTGTCGCATCGTGTGGGTGTGAGTGAGCCGGTGCTCTTTGAAACCGGCCGCACCTTGGACGACTGGAGCGAAGTTTCCGCCGCGGCACTGGAGGAACTCGGGGCTCGTCCCGGGCCTGACGCTTCCGTGGAGATTCGGCGCTATCGCGTTCTTCAACTGACGAAGGATGCGGTGTGGACCGAGCGGTTTGTCAGAGTGAAAGCCGTCGTGCCCGGCGCCTAGACCGAGACCAAGGCTTGCGTTCGGATGCAGTCCTTCCTGGAGTCGACTTTCCTGCCGGTCATGCGCTCGGTGTTGGATCCCTTGCATGCCGTCTTGAACGGATTGCCTCCCTGGACGTGGCGTCTCGCGATTGTGACCTACCTTCTCGTGGGTTCGCTCTGGGTGCTTTTTCTCTCACGGGAGAGCGTCTTTGCCGGAAGCCCCTCGGAGTCGCGCCGCTGTGATTTGCGGATGTGGGTTCCCTTAGTGCTCATACCCTACGTATTGATTTATCTCTTTCTGTGAGGACAATGTGATGGGAATGGAGAATGAAGAGGAAGAACCGGTCAACCGCGATGGCGTGATCCTGCGCATCATGGGGTGCTTTTTCTGTATGTTTGCCCTCTTGGTCGCCATTGGACTCTTTTGGCCGCAGACCCGTGAAGCGCGCTGGGTCAGTGGCTCGGCCGCTCTCTTGCTCTTCCTCTGCGGCTCTCTGGCGTTCTGGTTTGGCAGATCGCGTTAGGCTGCCGGCGGGTGCTCGAAATTTTTGTGGGGCGCGCGCAAAATTTTTTACCGTGCCTTGTTAGGCTTTCCCTTGCATCCCGGGGAGCTGCGTCGTTCCATGGGGAGTTCATGTCGACTGCCGATTTCAAGTACGCCCAGCATCTCCAGCGAAGTAATTGGCTGGCGGGCGTGGATGGCAAGACGGCGAGGAGCGCCGCCCGGATGTGGCAGCTCGGAGCGGTGGAGAAGATCGCGGTGAAGAAGGTGGCCGGAGGAGGTGAGGTGCGGATCACGGCCGAGGTGTGGCCGCCCGGGCGCAAGAACCCGCTGAGTGTTCTCGTGTTTCTCTCGCGGCAGTCGGATGGTAAAGTGCTGGTGGCGCCCAATTGTTCCTGTGGCAAGGGGCAACTGTGCCAACACGTGGTGGCCGTGGTGCAAGAGTTCATTTCCATGTGCAAGAACGAGGTGGCTTCGCGGCGGGGTCCGGCGAAGAAGCGTAAGGTGCCGACGAAGCGGAAGCAAAGCCGGTTCACTCCGAGGTTGGGAGCGCGCTACCTCGCCTGTCAGATCGTTCCCATGGAGGCGAGCGGCGGTGTCGGTCTGGAAGTGCTGCATTCCCCGCGACCCATTGTCGATGGCATCGGCTTGGTGCGCTGTTCCGGGAAAAAACTCCACTGTCCGGATCTGAAAGAGGCGCTTAGTCAGCGTTGGATGCGGGCCCTGCTGACAAAGTTTCAGCAATGCGTGCCCGGAGACGACGGTGCCGAGTCGACCGAGGTGCTCCAGATTCAAGTGGATCCCGCGAAATGGACAGAGCTGGTGGACGAGTTGCTCAAGTGGCAGATCCTCTACTGGGGCGGGGGGACCAATCCTGCGCTCCTTCACCCGGGCGAACCGCGGCGGGCCACGCCGACGTGGCGCTTCGACGAAGCCCGTGAACGCTTTGTCACCGCGTGGGATCTCGATGAACCGGCGGCCGCCGTTGTCCCGGGACTCCCCTTGCGCTACGTGGATCCGCGGCGCCGGCTCATTGGCAAGATCGAGTCGGAGATGCCGGACGCCCTGGCCGTTCAATGGGTGGATCAGGCGGGGCGAGTGCCGGATGCGAAACAGATTGCGAAATGGAATGCCGCGGCCGAGCGAGCCGGGGCGGATGGGCGTTTCCCGGCACCGCCCCCTCGTGAAGTGATCGACGCCCAAAAAGACGAGCCGGTGGCCTGTTTGCATTTGAGCCAGCGAGAAGTTCCGCGGAGCACGATGCGCGGGGTTTGGAGTCCGGTGTACGAGGAACAGCCCGTGGCCGCCTTGGTCTTTCGCTATGGCGAGCACGACGTCCCGGAACGTGGCCGGGGGTTCGCCCTGGAGGATGAACGCTTCCGCATCTTGCGCAACGAAGCGGCTGAAAAGAAATCGATCGAGCTCCTGGATCAGTTAGGCTTGGTGTCCTTCGCGAGGACGCTGCCGAGTGAAGCCGTGAGCGACGACCTCATCAATCTTCGCTGGATTGGCACCTGGGAGACCATGGCGTCCCAGGAAGCCTGGATGGCGTTCATGACCGAGCAGGTGCCGAGATTGGAGAAGGCGGGCTGGGACATCGTTTATGGGGATCACTTTGCGATGCGCTTTGTCCGGCCGGAGCGCTGGATCCAGGAATTGCGCGAGCAGCGCAATCGCTCCTGGTTCGAGTTCGAGCTCGGGGTGGAATGTGATGGGAAGCGGATTGATCTCATCCCCGTGCTCATTGCCTACCTGGAACATCACGATGACGTCGAACGTCAGATCGAGTTCCTCGACCCGGAGGACAGGGTGCCCATCAGATTGGAAGACGGAAGATACCTCGCCTTTCCGGTGAAGCGTCTCGAGCCCATCGTGCGGATTCTGAAAGACATCCTGGAGAATCGCCGGGCTGACTCGCGGGAGACCGATCAGGTGCACCAGTTGGTGGCGGCCGAGTTTCTCCAGGATTCGTCAGAGTACACCCATGCGGGTGAGGCCAGGGCGGCTCTGGAAGGGATGGCCCATCGATTGAGTGATTTTGCCGGGATTGCCCCGGTGACCTCGCCTCAGGGCTTGCAGGCCACCTTGCGAGACTATCAGAAAGACGGGTTTCGCTGGCTGCAATTTCTCTCGAAGTATGGTCTGGGCGGGGTCTTGGCGGATGACATGGGACTGGGAAAAACGCTTCAAACCATCGCCCACATCCTGTGCGAAAAGGAGTCCGGCAATCTGAAACAGCCCGTTCTCGTGGTCACGCCCACCAGCCTGGTGGGCAATTGGAAGAACGAGCTGCAGAAGTTCGCCCCGGACTTGCGCGTGCATGTGCACTACGGTCCCGATCGGCACAGCGCACGGCAACCATTCGATGCGGCGGATGTCATCATCACTTCCTATGCGCTGATCTACCGGGACCAGGAGTTTCTTGAAACGCGCTGTTTTTCTCATCTCATCCTGGATGAGGCGCAGAACATCAAGAACCCGGCGTCCCGATCGGCCAGGGCGGTTTGCGCTCTCGACGCGGAACACCGGCTCTGCCTCAGCGGGACGCCGATGGAGAATCATTTGGAGGAACTCTGGTCGCTCTTCCATTTTCTCATGCCCGGATTTCTCGGTTATCTGGAGAGTTTTCGCCGCCGCTTTCGCAATCCCATTGAGCGGGACCAAGACGAGGGTGTGAGAGATCTGTTAGCCAGTCGCGTGGGCCCGCTCATGTTGCGGCGCAAAAAGACGGAAGTGGCCAAAGAGCTGCCGCCGAAGACGGAAATGATCCGCACGGTGGAACTCGCGGGATCCCAGCGGGATCTCTACGAGACGATTCGCGCCAGCATGCAGCAGCGAGTACAGGAGGTCATCGCCGAACAGGGAATCGAGCGTGCCCATCTCTACATTTTGGATGCCCTGCTCAAGCTGCGGCAAGTGTGTTGTCATCCGCACTTGTTAGACTTGGAGGCGGCGCAGAGTGTGCCGGTGTCGGCCAAGATGGATTTGCTCTTCGAGCTCTTGCCGGAGATGATTGCCGAGGGCCGCCGGGTGCTCTTGTTCTCCCAGTTCACCAGCATGCTCAGCCTGATCGAGAAACGATTGCTGGAGGAGGAGATCGCCTATGTCAAACTCACGGGGAACACGCGCAACCGGTCCACGGTGGTCGATCAGTTTCAATCCGGCGAGGTGCCTCTCTTCCTCATCAGCCTGAAGGCGGGTGGCGTCGGCCTCAATCTCACCCGGGCTGATACGGTGATCCATTACGATCCGTGGTGGAATCCCGCCGTCGAGAGCCAGGCGACGGATCGGGCCTATCGCATCGGCCAGAACAACCCCGTCTTCGTCTACAAACTCATCACCCAGGGCTCGATCGAGGAGCGCATCGTCGCCATGCAGGAGGAGAAGAAGGAGCTCGTGGAGAGCCTCCTCTCCGCCGGCACCAAGCGCGGGCTGAAACTCGGGAAGGCCGATCTCGATCAGCTTCTCCGGCCTCTAAATTGAAGCCTGATCCTCTTGAATAACCGTGGGACTGAAGCCCTCCCACATTCCAAGATAGTGGCAGGACTTTAGTCCCTTCCATTATTTCGTGTGATTGCCGTACTTCACAGGTGAGGCGCCTCACTACTGGGAACGCCAAGACATCCCCGTGGTGGCCTGGAGATGACCGCTCTCGTCGGAGGGCCATTCGGCCCCCTGACTGATCCAGATCTTGAGGTGTTCCAATTGTTGTTCTGTCAATGCGTGGCCGGTGGGAGGCATGGCTCCGGGTTCGGCGTCTGCTAGATTGACCATGCGGAAGATCTTGCTGCGATCCGGATATCCTGGGACGATGAAAGGGCCGTTGGGACTGGGTCTGAAGGCGAGCTGGCGGCTTCGGAGATCGAGGTCGCCCGCGGCAGTTGAACCGTCGTGGCAATGCAGGCAGGATTCTTGAAACAGAGGCTTGATGTTTTTCTCAAAAGAGACGTCTCCCGGGTCGATCGCTTCGTTCGCCGCCGGATCGATTGTCGTGGCACAGGAGATCAGCATGGAACCGCCCCATCCGAGGATCAGCAGACGAAGAAGAGAAAACCAAAAACAGGAGAGACGGTGCTTGGATGCAGCATGCGGATGAGCGGCCTTCATGATGACGATCCTGGCGTGGTCCGCGCGGCTCCGCCAGCAAATTTGTTGGCTGTTTTCCACGAGTTTTTCTGCTAGACAATCGCCTTCGATCGCGAAAAGGCGTTATCTTGAGAAGCCCATGCTGAATTTGTTTTCCATCCTTCAGGCGGTGTTTCTTCTGCTCGTGGCCAATGGCGCTCCGATCATGGCGCGGCATGTCTTTGGGCCGCGGTGTGGTTGGCCCTTGGACCTGGGAGTCCAGGCGTGGGACAGGCGGGATTGGCTTGGCCCGTCGAAGACCATTCGCGGGCTCCTGGCGTCGGTGTTGTTGACCGCTCTTGCGGCTTTTCTGCTAGGGCAACCGCTGGTTTTGGGGGCCATGGTGGGATTCTGGGCCATGACCGGCGATGCGCTCTCGAGTTTCATCAAACGACGCTTGGGATTTGCCAGCAGCGTCAGTGTCATCGGCTTGGACCAGAGCCTGGAGGCATTGATCCCGGTGTGGGTCCTGCGCGGCCATTGGGACTTTGATGTGAGGGAAATGACCTGTGTCGTGTTGCTCTTTGTCGCGTTGGATATCGTGCTCTCACAGATACTTTACCGCCTTGGAGTTCGGAGACACCCGAGATGATGCGGGCGTTCGTGGGTCCATTCGGAACCGAAGATGTGCTGGGCAAAGCGCGCGGATTCTGACTCAATGCCGTGATGCCCGCTTCCCCGCCGTCGCGCAAGATCATCTTTTCTTGGGCCTTCTACGATTTTGCCAATTCTGCCTTCACGACCCTCGTCGTCACGTTCATTTACTCGACGTATTTTGTCAGCCTCGCGCCGACGCCAGAGGCGGGAACCCAGTACTGGTCCTTGGGAATCAGCGTCTCCGCGATTCTCATCGCGCTGCTCTCACCGCTTGCGGGTACGGTGGCGGATCAGTCCGGCCATCGAAAACGCTATCTCTTCACGGCGACGATGCTGGGAATCCTTCTCACGGCCGGCCTCTATTTCCCGGTGGAGGGCCAGTTGATGTGGGCGCTGGCGATTTTTGTCTGCGCCAATGTGGCGGTCGAAGTCGCGCAGGTGTTTTACAATGCCTACCTCCCGGAGATCTCCCACGCGGGCAATGTGGGCAAGGTGTCCGGCTATGGCTGGGGCTGCGGATACATCGGCGGCCTTCTCTGCCTCGGGGCTGCCTTGGTTTTCTTCGTGCAACCGGAGGTGCCTCCCTTCGGTCTCTCGGTCGAGTCCGGTCAGCACATCCGCGCGACGAACATCCTCGTGGCTCTTTGGTTCGCCGTGTTCTCCATCCCCACCTTTCTCTTCCTCAAGGATTCGGGCCGGAAGCTACCTTCAGCGGGAACGAGTCCTTTTCGGCAGACGATCGACGAGTTGAAGAAAACCATGCACAGTCTCAAGCGTTTCCGGCAAGTCGTGCGGTTTCTCATTGCGCGACTGCTCTACAACGATGCCTTGGTGACCTTGATCGGATTTGGCGGGATCTATGCTCGTGTCACCTTCGGATTCACCTTCCAGGAGGTTTTGATTTTCGGAATCGTCCTCAACGTCGCGGCGGCTCTCGGTGCGGTCCTCTTCGGATTCATCGATGATAAGATTGGCGGCAAGAAAACGATTCTCATCTCCATTGTGGGCTTTATCGTCGCCACGTTGGCGGTCATCGTCACCGATTCGAGACTCGTCTTCTGGGCCGGTGGCGTCCTCATAGGGATTCTCATTGGCCCCAACCAGTCTGCTAGTCGATCTCTGTTCGCCCGATTCGTTCCCAAGTCCAAGGAGAGTGAGTTTTTCGGTTTCTATGCTTTTTCGGGAAAACTGACGGCCTTTTTGGGACCGCTTCTTCTGGGATCGCTCACGCGGATCTTTGACTCGCAGCGCGTTGGATTCAGCGTCATCATCATTCTCTTTGCCTTGGGCATGAGCGTGCTCCTGACCGTCGATGAGGAGGCGGGAATCGCGGCCAAGCAGCGCGAGGACTGACCGGTCCGAGATTGGGCAAGGGAGAGGGAGGGGCGAGAGCAATTCAAGGTCATAGGAGGACTAGATCTCGGTAGCCAGCGTGGCCCGTCTGGCGAAGATTGCGGGTCATGAACGCGGTGTTCTGTCTGAGAGATTTGCTGCTTCGAATGCCGTGGCATGGTAGTAGGAGGAGGGAGTGAAGAGGAGCTCAAATGAACAAGCGTATACTCATCGTCGATGATCATCCCGTGATGCGGATGGGGCTGGTCCAGCTGATCAACTCCAAGCCCGGTCTCGAGGTTTGTGGCGAGGCGGGGAGTGCCAAGGAGGCCTTGCAGCAGGTCGAGGCCCTTTCGCCTGACATGGTTCTATTGGACCTGGCTCTGCCCGATGGGCATGGGCTGGAGGTTCTTAAAGATCTCGGCGTCTTGCATCCCGATGTGGACACGCTCGTCTTGTCTTCCAACGATGAGGCGGTCTATGCCGAACGGGCGCTCAAAGCAGGAGCACGGGGCTACATCATGAAGGAGGCCGCGGCGGCCCACCTGGTGGAGGCCATCCACACCATTTTGGACGGACAGATCTACGTCAGTCAGAACATCTCGCAGCTGATCGTCGAGATGTTCACCGGGAAAAAACGCAAAAATCACGCGGCTTCACCGATTGAAAAGCTCACCGATCGCGAGTTCGAAGTCTTTCAGCTCATCGGGGAAGGCAAGGGGTCGCGAGATATCGCCGGTCAGCTGGGGGTGAGCGTGCGGACGATTGATGCCCACCGGGCGCACATCAAGGAGAAACTCTTCATCAAGGATGGCAATGCGCTCGTCCGGCAGGCAGTACGATGGGTGGAGACGAAGCAATGGGATTGAGCGAGATCGGCTCTATCACTGATAAAAGAACACAATGCGAAACGATTCAATCAACTTGGAGGATGAACTGATATGAAAGACCTGAAATGCATCGTCGTCGGTGTCGACTATTCCGAGTGTAGCGACAACGCGCTGAGAGAGGCCGCTCGCATCGCTTCCTGGCACGACGCCCGATTGATTTGTTTCCACGTGTTTGAAGAGGAAATCATGGAAGATTTCCGCAAGCACTATGAACTGGATTCAGAAGAGGTGTTGGTGAATGCGCGAGAGCATCTCGCGAGGCACGTCGAGAGTGTCCTGCTTCGAGCGGATGCCGAAACCAAGGTCGTGATCGGCTATCCCTTCAAAGAAGTGCTCCGGGAGGTCGAGGAGAGCAAGGCGGACCTCTTGGTGCTCGGTTCTCGCGGGCATCGGCAAAAGGACTCTCGCAGATCCGGTGTCTTTGCCGCGAGATGCATCCGCAAAGCGCCGGTGGAAGTCATGCTGGTGAGGCAGCACCAGGCCAGGCCCTTCGAATCGATCGTGGCCTGCATCGATTTTTCCGAGACCTCGCGGATCGCGGCCCGGCGCGCCCTGGAGATCGCTCGCCAGGATGGGGCATCGGTGGAGTTTCTCCACGTGTTGGCCACGCCGCTGGTGGCGGACGGGAGCAATTTGGGACCGGGCATGTTCATGACGGCGTTGGACACAGAGCCGATCGTGGAATCCTGTGAAGCGAACCTCAAGACGTGGGTCGAGGAGTTGACCGGGGAAGATCCTGTCGGCGTGATGGTCACCTGCGTGGTCAAGGAGGGGATCAGCCCGAGCAATGTGCTGATCGAGCATCTGAGCGAAGGTGGTGCGGACCTTGCGGTCCTGGGGACGCGAGGAAGGACGGGCCTCCGCTCCCTGCTCCTCGGCACCACGGCAGAGCGTCTGATCCACGAGGCGCCTTGCTCAACCCTGGCGATCAAGCCAGAGGGATTCCGCTACGAGGTGAGTTAGCTGGATTGAGGAATCCGCTCGTCCTCCCGCCCGACGGACTCGCATGATCGACTCGTATCGTGCTATCCGCTTGATAGTCAGCCCTTTATCACTCGGAAAGGTCCCCGCTCGACTCTTTCGAGGACGAGTCGGTTTGGCTTTTCGGATGACCTCCAGCTCGAGCCAATCCATTCTGGTTTTGACGACCCCTGGAAAGGAAAGAGCCGCTTTTCCAAGGGAGGTCGGAAAAACGGCTCTAGGAGGGATGTGCTTGGATGTGAGGCCATTAGAGACGCCCTTTTGGGGGTTGTCATCTAAAAAAATGATTTTTCTTCATCTTTTTCGCACGGCCGGTTTGGGGGCAGGCGTGAAGGCGGTGATTGGCGTTTTCCGCAGTGATCTCTCGCCGCTAGACCTCCTGGAAAGGAAAGAGCCGCTTTTCCAAGGGAGGTCGGAAAAGCGGCTCAGGAGGGATGTGCTTGGATGTAAGATTAATAGAGCATTGCCTCGGAGAAATGTCACCCAGAAAATGGAAAATTTTCGTTTTCTTCGAGAGCAATTGCCGTGGAGACCCTGGGTCGCTAGGCGTTGCCGTGGTTCAATTTCTCCAGCCTGGTCTTCTCCTTGCGCATTTGGCGGAGAATCTTGGCCATGGTGAGGTCGATGGCTTCGTAGAGGTTGGTGGTCTCCGTCTTGGCCTCGAGCGTCATGTGGTTGGCGCAGTAGAGGATGATTTCGGCGATCTCACCGTGTTTCTGGACGTCGAGGACGACCTTGGCGTCGGTCACACGGGGTTGTTTGAGGTGGATGTTACGCAGCTTTTTTTCCACGTAACTCCGCATGGGTTCCGTGATGTCCATGTGCCGGGCCGTCACCTCGATGGGAAATGCGTTCATAGGGAATGGGTACGCCGGCCCCGCATGAAAGCCGCGCGCATGTTGTGAGCGGGAACGCCTGGTTTGTCTCGCGGATCGGGGAGGACTCGGTTCACACGAGATGCTTGAGGCTCTCGCCGAGGAAGTAAGCGATGGCTGCTGCGAGGCCCCCGACGACGAGCGTCTCGCTGGCCGAGACCAGCCAGTGCTGGAGCGAGTAGCGACTCTTGAGGGCACCGACGCAGAGAAAGGCCAGGCCGGTGAGGGCGCAGCTCCAGAGGAAGGGATCGGTCATGAGTGCTGGCCAGGCCCAGTTGACGAGGAAACTGATCAACGGGATGGCGCCAATGATGAGAAAGGCAAAGAACGTGACGAGGGCTGCCTTCCAGGCGGAGGGCTGATAGGCGCTGTAACCGTGTTCTTCACGCAGCATGGTCTCGATCCAGCGCTGTTTGTCCTCCGTGATGACCTCGACGATCCGTTCAAGGTCCTCGTCGCGAAACCCTTTTTCGAAGAAGATCTGGCGGATCTCCTCGCGTTCACCTTCGGGGTAGATGGCGACGTGTTCTTCCTCCTGCTGCCTGGTTTTCTCTCGAGCGTGGGCGTTGGCGCGGGTCCCGAGGAAATTGCTCGCCGCCATGCTGAAGCCGTCGGCCGCCAGATTGGCGATCCCCAACAAGATGATGATCCCTTCGTTCAGGCCCGCTCCCGCAACTCCGGCAACGACAGCGAAGGTTGTTACCGTTCCGTCAATCGCGCCGTAGATGAAATCGCTCACATAAGTATCGCTACGATCGAACCCTGACAAACGCTTCCGGATGGTCGCCGGCGTGTGACTGGCCTCGAGCTCGGTTCGCGATGAGACAGACATGGCTGGCTTCATTCTATGGGAACGGGATGGGAGTTCAAGGACTGCTCCGTGTCGTTCGTGTCGCCCGTGAGAAACGCGGCCGATGCGCCAACGAGAGCTCTGGAGGAGCCAATGAATGCGTGGTGAACCCAGGTGCTCCAATTAGGCTAGGCGAATGGAAGCGATAGACTTTGAGGCCGGTCGCCGGCGGCTGCTCGAAGAGCGCGTCGGCACGGCTTCGCGTTTTCGGGTGGGGATCGCTCTGCAGTGGGGGGGCTCTCTGGATGGGGCCGAAGGGGAAGTGACCGCCGTGGAAGATCAGCTTGCCCTGGTTGATCAGGCACTGGAACGGCTGATTGGGGAGGTGGCGGCCCGGAGCGATTGGGGAGCGTCGAGCAACGGCACAACGCAGGGTCCGTGATGGGAGTCTTCGGTGCCGACGCCTATGCGCCGAAAGAGGTGGCGGAACGGGTGCAGGCCGTTGGGGTGCTCAAGGCCCAGTTGCCCATGCTCTCGATGATCGCCTTGGGAATCCTTGCCGGGGGGTTCATCGGTTTGGGAGCCGTTTATTACACCGTGGTTACGAGTGATGCTTCACTGGGTTTTGCCGGGGCGCGGGTACTCGGGGGATTGAGTTTTTCACTCGGGTTGATTCTCGTGGTGGTGGCGGGCGCTGAGTTGTTCACGGGGAACAATCTGATGGTGATGGCTTGGGTTTCGAAACGTGTTACCCTGGGTTTGCTCCTGCGGAATCTCGCGGTGGTGTATGGAGCTAACTTCGTCGGGGCCGCCGGCCTGGCGCTCCTGGTGGTGTTCTCCGGTCATGGAAACGAGGGCGAAGGTGCCGTCGCGGCACGTGCCCTTGCCATTGCCGAGGCCAAGGTGGCCCTTCCCCTGGTCGAGGCCTTTTTCCAGGGCGTGCTGTGCAACATTCTCGTTTGCCTGGCCGTCTGGCTGGCGATGGCGGCACGGACTGTCACCGGAAAAATCGCCGCCATTGTGTTCCCCATTTCCGCCTTTGTCGCTGCCGGCTTTGAGCATTGTGTGGCCAACATGTATTTCATCCCACTGGGCCTCTTCCTCGAAGGGAGTGCTGGGATCCGTGAAAGCGAGACCTTGAGTTGGCTCGGGATGTTCGGCAACCTCGGGCCCGTCACCCTCGGCAATCTCGTCGGCGGGGCTGTGATGGTGGGCCTCGTCTACTACGTCATCTACGTCCGGCCCGATCAGGGTGAGTGACTTCCGGGAGGAACGCTGATCAACTAAGGCACCAGCCTGTCACCGAGGCATTCACTTAATCTAGCAATTCTTCGCGCCTTTACTATTTTCCATCGAGCTCTGTAGCGGAACGCGTGAGCGTTTTTCCCTTGCATGGCAGAAGCGCTACCGCTTCTTCTACGAGGTTCGCATCATTCACCTGTGAAACGGCTATTCGATGACGATTCCTGCAGGCAGCGATTCGCCTAACAAGCCGGCGCGATCGGCTTTTTCCAGTGGTGCGTAATCGCGGACGGGCACGACTTTCATGGGGGCGAGGCCGGCCTTTTCTAACTGGCTGGCCATCTTCTTCCGGATCGGTTTGGGAAGGTCGAGGTAGGGGTTGTCGACCACGCGGGCGGCCCTGAGGAAGAGCGGGATCATCTCGCGATTCCGGGCCTCACTCCAATCGTAGCCCCGGAGTTTATCGTAGGCATCCTCCACCAGTTCCGGGGGGGCGACGGCCTCGGGGCCGGCGTAGAGTGGGGCGCGATTGAGGAGTAGGGTGAGGGCGACGAGGTAGGCGTCGGCCGCCTTGCCGAGATCGAGCAGTTCAGTGGCACGCGCGAGAAAGAGGGTGATGAGCTCGCGCTTCTTGTCTTGGGGGAGTCGTTCAAAAGCGCCGGCCATGCGGATGAGTTCTGCCGGCGGATTCTTGGCCTCGGCGATGAGTTTCCATTCGCGTTTGAGGAGCCGTTCCTGTTGCTCGCGGCTGAGGCCACCCGAGAGACGGCGCCAGAGGATGTACTCTTGCAATCTGATCCGCTTGTTAGGGTGAGCCAGGCCGTCCTGCAGGATTTGCCAGAGCGACTCCAGCCGATGATCATCGAGGTGGGCTCCGTAGCCGGGGCGCAGCATGTAGCCCGCGAGACTGAGCCAGGTTTCCTCGTGTTCGATGGACTGGCGGCGGCCGTGGTGGTTTTCCTCCAGGGCGGGCCAGAGACTCCTGACGAGCATCCAATTCCAGGCCTGCTTCTCCAGTCCGAGAGCTTCTTCCAGGGTGCGAAAGACCCGGGCCGGCGTCACCTTTTCCGGTTTGGCGTTCTTCTTTTGCTTGGACTTCCGGCTCCCTTTGGAGGTGGCGGGAGTGGCTGCGGAGCGAAATTGACGCCGCAGGACGGAGAGCCCGGCTTCGAGGCTGGAGGGATCGACTCCGGGATCACCGGCGACGGCGGCGGTCACTTTCTCTTCGCCGGCGTCGACGGATCCAACGGTGACCGCGCGGAGGTTGAACTCGAGGGGCCAGACTTCTTCGAGGGCTTCAAGGGTACTCTCGCAGGCGACCTGGAGGAGTCCCACGGCGTTCATCCGGGTCCGCAGGCGCACCGGGATTTGGTTGGTCTCGAGCTTGGGATGTTCCGGGGAGAGACGAGCCACGGTCTGCAGGGGAGGGAGGGAATGAAAGCCGCCCTTGCTCCGCCGCACCATGGTGCCGGGTTTGTCCCGGCCGCGTTTCGTGGTGTAAAAGGTCTGGAACCGCACCGGTTGATCCAGGCGAAGCTTCAGTCCCTCGAGTTCCACAACGACATCCTCTTCCAGTTCGGTTCCGCGCGGAAGGATGCAGACGAGCGACGGGCTGCGATCGCTTCCCTTCAGCTGTTCTTGCTGCTGTTGCACTTCGAGGTAGAGGGAACGGGCGGCTCCGGCTTCGATTTGGAGTTGTTCCCGGCTTGTTAGCCAACCGTACCTCGCGGCGCCTCGCGCCACGGCGAGGTCGGGCTCGGTGTTTTCCAACACCTGGGGAACGTGGCCGTTCTGCCAGGTGCCGATGAGATCGCGGAGCCGGTTGCGAAGCATTTCGGGGTAGAGCGTGCCGCCATTGAAGAGGACGGCATCGATCCGCGGGCGATCCTGCAAGAACTCGGCGAGGTAGCGCGTGACGGCACTGTCAGAAGCATAGGGCAGGCCCCATTCCTTGAGGGCGACATCGGAACGCTCGGGCATTTCATTGGCCTGAGAGAGGGGGAAGAAACCGTCTAACAACATGGCCAGGATATCCTGACGCGTTAGCCGTTCTGTGAGGGTGGAGGCCAGGAGGCTGGAGCCCCGGCCGGGAACGGAGACGGTGAAGGTCTCGTCGTCCGGCCCCTCGGTGGCGAGGACGCGCTCTTTCAGATCGCGGCAGCGGGCCACGAGGAACGGCCACTGCGACCCTCCAATCTCGTGACCGTGACCTTCGAGGCGCGCCTGAACCATGTAAGCCAGGGCGAGATCGACGTTGTCGCCGCCCAGGAGAATGTGATCGCTGACTGCGGTGCGTTCGATCTTGGGTTGTTCGCCCCCGGTGGTGACGTGGAAAAGACTGAAGTCCGAAGTCCCCCCACCGATGTCGACCACGAGCACGTGTTTTCCGCCGTCTTCCAGGGGAAGGGCACTCTCAAAGCCACCGTCGGCGGATTGAAACTCGAGCCAGCGATAGAAGGCCGCCTGGGGTTCCTCGATGAGGCGGACTTGATCGGGAAATCCCGCCATCTGTGCGGCCTCGAGGGTGAGCTTCTGGGCGGCGGCGTCAAACGAGGCCGGCACCGTGATGGTTACCTCCTGGGCATCGAAGGCGCCCTGGGGACCGAGGTCGGCAAACTGCTGGTCCCAGGAGGCCTTGAGCGTGGCCAGGATGAGCGCGGAGGCGTGGAGCGGGGAAATCTTTTCGGATTCTGAGAGGATTTCCGAGGCCCAGGGGAGGAAGTCGGCGGAGCGGTCGACAGCGTGGTGGCAGAGCCAAGACTTGGCCGAATGCACGACCCGCCCGGGGGTCTCGGCGGATTGCTTGCGGGCGAAGAGGCCGACCATCCATCGTGAATCGGCCTTGGCCAGCCCCGCTTGATTGGCTTCCGCCTCCGTGGGGAGAAAGAGAAACGAGGGGAGGGCCGAAGCCTGACCAATACTGGTGAGGCTCTCCCATTGGGCGGGATGAAAGGTCTCCGAGATGGAGTCATCATCGGTTAGGCGCGTGTAGGCAATGGCCGAGTTGGTCGTCCCGAGATCAATCCCAATGCTGAAAAGGCTGGCTTTCATGTTCCGTTAGGAATCGCCGCGGACTTCGAGTTCGAATTTCCATCGCTCGCCGGAAGCTTCATGTTTCATCCATAACTGAAGATGGCCTAACTCTGTCACCACGGCATTGATTTTCACCGGGACCCGTTCCCCTGGCGGAAACCCTTCCATGGCCGGGAGCGTGGCCTGGAGGCAGGCGTTTTCCGCCAACTCGCGATCGGCGTTCAGCACCAGCGTCCCGCCCTCGTCCCCGCTGCGGATGTCGGAGCTAAAAAAACGAAACTCGGCCGCTTGACCGACGACGAGGCCGAATTCCTGGCCCTCGATGACGAGTTCCGTGCCCTCCTCCATGCCCTGAGGAACGACGCAGAGGGCCTTGATCGGCGGGCGAAATCCGGGCACCGCGGGCATGGAACTCTCCAGGCCGATGTAGTAGGAGCGTGCCACGCCCGCCTGGATGCGCACGCCCTGGCCGCTCTCCCGAATGCGACCGTAAACACTGGCCCCTTTGGCCACGGCGAGGTCGGGTTCGGCGCCCTCGAGCATGCGGACGCCCTCACCGCCGTTCCATGAGGCTAACAAAGCCATGACGCGCTCGCTCACGACCTCGGCATTGAAGACCCCGCCGTTGAAGAGAACGGCATCGGGCCGCAGGAAACCGTCGTTTCCGCGATCCGCGACCAAGGACTGTAGCGACTCATTGGCCTGCAGATTGGCCAGGCTTCGGGTGAGAAATCGCGCCAGATGCTTGCTGATCACCGGATCGGCAGCGTAGGGAAGACCGAGTTCCTGGAGTCCGGAGGCATCGTCACTGGGCAGATCTTCGATGCTTGTCAGGGGGAAGAAGCCGTCGAGGATCATGGATTCCACACTCTCCCGGCTCAGGGTGGCGGAGAGAGAGTCGCCGATGAGGCTGGAACCTCGTGAGGGAATGGCAATGGGGATTTCTGTGAGGTTGGGATCGGAAAAGAATTCGATCTTCGCCTGGCGGCAGGCGTGGACCACGGCCCAGAGTTGCCATTCGTCGATCTCGTGACCACCCTCGGCCAGCTGTCCCTGGACGATGTAGGCCAGGGCGAGGTCCATGTTGTCTCCGCCTAACAAGAGATGTTCGCCTACACTGACACGTTCCAGGCCCAAGTGGCCATCGGTGTCGGTCACGGCGATGAGACTGAAGTCGGAAGTGCCGCCACCAACGTCACAGACGAGGACGATATCTCCGGGGGATACCTGTTCCCTCCAACCGTCACCCACGCGGTGGAGCCAGGCGTAAAAGGCGGCCTGGGGTTCCTCTAACAAGACGACTTCGGCAAAGCCGGCGGCCTCGGCTGCTTCCACCGTGAGGTTGCGGGCAACCTCCTGGAAGGAGGCGGGAACGGTGATCACCACCGAGGCGTTTTCCAGGGACCGGTCACGGCCGGCTTCCCTTTCCGTGTGGAGGGTGGCGGCCCGGAGATGGCTCAGATAGCGGGTGGAGGCATCGACGGCGGAGACCTTCTCGGCTTCCGGAATGTGGGAGCCGAAGGGCAGGACCTTGGACCGGGGATCGACGTGCGGGTTGGAGAGCCAGGACTTGGCCGAGGAGACGAGGCGATCCGTCACCAGCGCGCCGTGGGATTTGGCGAAGTCGCCCACGGTCCACGAAGGCGATTCGTCCTGCCACGGCAGTTGGAAGGCCCCCGTGGGAAACTCGTCTGCCGCACTGAGGTAGAGCGAGGAGGGGAGTGCGTGTTTGGCCTCCAGCCGGTTGGGCCCCGTGATCTGGAGAACGTCGATGCGGGAGGGGCTCTCCGCATCGAACTCGGTGAGGGTCACGGCACTGTTGCTCGTGCCCAGATCGATCCCGACGACAAACGGCGATGCGGCCATGGCGTCCACTAGGAAAGTTCGACCTGCGCCGGCGCAATGTGCGGGAGCGTCTCGCCGTCTTCATCGAGGCCGACGAGGCGCGGCAGTCGAACCTGGCTCACTTTCCATCCCTGATGCACCAAGGTTCCCTCGTAGGGCGGTTCTCCCGTGACATTGCCCGACAAGCGGAAGTCGCCCGTGGCGTAGCCCGCAGGCAAGGTCACGGTGGCGCCCTCGGATTCTTGAGCGATCGGTTCGATGGTGAGGTGCTCCCGCATGACGGCCTGGCAGCCTTGATGAACCACGCGGGCGGCGGCGCCGACCTGGGCATCGCTGTAACCCGTGACGTCATCCATGAGAAAATCGATGAGCCGTCCTTTCTCCTGCAGGAGCCCGACAAAGGTGACCACAGCCGCGTCGGTGTTTGGCGTCGCGGCCGCCGACTGTGGGGGGAGGGCGGCGGATTTGACGGGCTCGGGCTTGGCGGATTTGCTCTTTCCCCAGACGAAACAGCCGTAGGCCACGGAGGCGAAAGCGACGGCGAGCATGCCCCACTCTTGGGGAGCCAGGGATGAGAAAGCGACAATCGGCGTGATCATGGGCGCACGCTTTCCCGATCCGCGAGCGGATGCAAGGTCGATGTTGGAAAGGTCGCGCCGCGGGAAATCCGCCTCGACCCAGTGCCGAGGCCTAGAGTTTCTCGAAATCCACTTCGTTGCCGCTATCGACGTCGATGATCGTCAGGGTCTTGCCGTCGAACTTGGTATCCACCGTGTCGCCCTCTTGCCCGGTGATCTGGAGGGTGAGCTTGCCGTCGACGACCTCGTATTTACCCTCCTTTTGGAAATGGCCGCGCCGGTAAATGATCATCGTGACTTCGCCATTGGCCCGGAAATCGAGCTGGATCTTCTCTGGAGCGGAATCCATGCGTTCGAGGTCAGTGCTCTGCCAGACTCCGCGAATGACGTCCTCCAATTTGACGACGGCAGGTGGTCCTTCCGTGGTCTGGGTCGCGCCACCCGGGGTGGCGGCATTGGGAGGCGATGCGTTCTCCTCTTGATCCGCCGGTGTTTGCTCGCCGCATTGGGTCAACGTCAGCGTGAGTAGGGCCATGCTCCCTACCCGGACCAAGGGTTTTCTCAACAAGGTGATGATGGACACGTTCATGGTTGCTTGATCGTGAATTGGGGTCAGTTCCCTATTTTGGAATGGCCGGAGGGAGCGTCAACCCGGAATTGGCGCGATGGCTGGTGTGTTGGTTAGTTAGACCGCATTCTTGAAAAGATGGACGTTGGTAAACAAGGACGCACATTGGGCGGACAGGAGTGTCCGCATCACTTTGGCTCAGTAGATAGGGCCGCACCACTTGGCTCTGCTGATCAGGGCTGAAGCACGATCTTGCCCTTGAGGGTGCCGTTGCAGCCCACGGTGCTCTCCTCCTGGAGGCGATGCGCGGTGGCGGTCTCCGATAGTGGCAGGATGCGGTCGATGCGGGGCTTCAGATTGCCATCGCTGAGCCAGCGATTGATGTCCTCAGCGGCGCGGCGCTGGATTTCCGGTGGGACCATGAACATGACAAAGCCCAAGAGGGACGTGCCCTTGGCGTAGAACGGGCCCACGGGCAGCTCGGCCCGGGCGTCGCGTCCGGCCATGACAATGATCCGTCCATCCCGAGCCATGGCAGTGACGGCGGTGTCCAGGTTGGGTTCGCGGACGGTTTCCCACCAGAGATGGACGCCATCCGGAGCCTGTTTTTCGACCTCTGGGAGAACGTCTTGTTCCTTGTAGAGGATGACGTGATCCGCGCCCAGTTGGCGGCAGAGATCCGCCTTTTCCTCGTCTCCCGCAGTGGTGATGATCTTGCCGGCACCGAGCGCGCGGGCCATCTGAACGACGCAGGATCCGACGCCGCCGCTGCCCCCGTTGACGAAAACGGTCTCGCCCTCCTGAAGCTGTCCGCGATGGACCAGCCCGAGATGTGCCGTGATTCCCACGAGCGCCGTAGCGGCCGCAGCGGTGTCTTCCACGCCCTCTGGCGTGGGGTAGAGATAGGCCTCGTCCACACAGGCAGATTCGGCAAAGGTTCCCTGTCGGCCTAACAAGCCCTGGTTGGAACCCCAGACGCGATCGCCCGGCTGGAAACGCGTGGCGCCCGGACCCACGGCCTCCACCGTACCGGCGACGTCGCTGCCCACGATATAGGGCAGGGGTAACTCCATGGGGATAGTGCCAGAGCGCAGGTAGGTGTCGATGGGATTGACCGAGACCGCTCCGACCTTGATGCGGACTTCGTTCTCCTTGGGCTGGGGCTCCTCGAGGTCACCATAGAGAATCTGCTCGGGCGAACCCGTTTCTCGAATAAAGGCGGCTTTCATGGCGTCATCCAAAAGGGAAGCTTGCCCGGAGGCAAGTTTCCAATCCGTGCCGCGAAGAAAAGAAAATCACTTTTGAAGTCCTTGAACGCTCGAGATCCCGCGCCAGACTGTCCCGACTTCCGACTACGTTTCATGCCTCCCAGCCGATTTCTCTCTATCAAAATGCTTGTTCTGTCCGCAGTCGCCGCCTCTTCGTTCACCTTCTCTTCTGAGGCTGCGGTGAAATCCTCGATGGAGAAGATCTGGAGATCCTGATGAGCGATTCCGTTTGGTTGAATGGCCGGCTCGTTCCCGCGGACGAGGCACGCATCGATCCCTCGGATCACGGTTTGCTCACGGGTGATGGCGTGTTCGAGACCCTCATTGTCTACGACGGGAAACCCTTCGCCTTCACCCGGCACTGGGAACGGCTGCAGCGTTCGGCCGCCGTGCTGGGATTGGAAGCGCCGGAAAAAGGGCTTTTGGCGGAGGCCATGGAGGAAGTGATCGGGGCGAATGCGCGTCTCTCTGGCCGGCTGCGGATTACCGTCACGGGTGGCCCGGCACCGCTGGGATCGGAGAAAGGGGACGCGCCGGCAACCGTTCTCGTGGCCATCGCCGATCTACCGGGTCACGGAGCCGAAGCCGATCTCGTGACGGTGCCCTTTCGCCGCAATGAGCACGGGGCCCTGACGAATCACAAAACGACGTCCTATGGCGAGAACGTCGTGGCCCTGGCCTACGCCAAGAAACAGGGGGGCACGGAAGCCATCTTTGCCAACACGGCGGGAAGTCTCTGTGAAGGGACGGGAAGCAATGTCTTCATCGTCTTCGAAGACGAGTTGATCACGCCGCCCATCGCCTCGGGATGTTTGCCCGGCATCACCAGGGCTCTGGTTCTGGATCTGTGTCAGGATGAAGGGCTGGAAGTTGTCCAGCGCAATGTGCCTCTGCGGGCTCTGGCAGAGGCCTCGGAAGCATTCCTCACATCGACCTTGCGTGAGGTCCAGCCGGTGCGCACGGTTGACGGAAATGCCTTGCCCGCCTGTGCGGGGCCGGTTTCGGAGCGGTTGATGGCCGCCTTCGCCCAGCTACGAACGACCGAGATCGATCCCTGAGGGGATCAGCCGATCAACCAGGTGAGGCGTCCGTCGCCGGGTGAGATCCGGGCCGCGGGATCGTCCGAAGTGCTGGCGAAGATCTTTTCGTAGACCGGGCGCTTGTTCTCGCCGGTCACGAGAAAACAGACGTGTCTCGCGGCATTGATCAGGGGATAGGTCAAGGTGATCCTGTCCTCATCGAACTTGGGCACGTGATTGGCCACGACCCAGCGGTCGTTTTCATCGAGGGCCGTCGTGCCGGGGAAGAGGGAGGCGGTGTGTCCGTCTTCTCCCATGCCTAACAGAAGCAGATCGTGGGTGAAGATGGCCTCGCCGGAACGGTTGGCGTGGCTTCGCAGGGTTTCCTCGTAGTGGGCCGCGGCTTCGGTAGGGGGCAACTCGCCGCGCATGCGCAAAACCTGGTTTTCCGGATCCGGGATGGACACGTGATCGAGGAGAGCCTCGCGCGCCATGCGGTAATTGCTCCGTGCGTGATCCGGGGGGACGCAGCGCTCGTCACCAAAAGTGATGACGGTCTTTGCCCAGTCGATGGGGCCTGAAGCCACGGCCAGGGCCTCGTAGACGGGGCGCGGTGTGCCTCCGCCGCAGAGGGAGAGCCGGAATTCGCCCCGAGCACGGTAGGCCTTCTCAGCTTCGGCGAGGACGAGTGCGAGGGCGTCCTCGACGAAGGCCTCGGCGTGATGGATCTCCGGAGTCATGCCTGCCGCAGCTTGCTTGCTCACATGGCCATCCCGCCATCCACCGCCAGCACCTGCCCGGTGATGTAGCGGCCACCGGGACCGGCGAGGAAGGCCGTGGCTCGAGCAACGTCTTCGGGCTCGCCGAAGCTTTTCAGAGGGATCATTTCCTGGCTGGCTTCGCGCTGCTTCTCGGTGAGTTCATCCGTCATGTCGGTCGTGATGAAGCCCGGGGCAATGACATTGGCCGTGAGTTTGCGGCTGGCGAATTCGCGGGCGAGTGATTTGGTGAAACCGATGAGGCCGGCCTTGCTCGCCGCGTAGTTGACCTGTCCGGCATTGCCCATGATTCCGGTGACGGAACCGATGTTGATCACCCGGGCGCTCTTCGATTTCAAGAGCGGGCGTTGGAAGGCGCGAAAGGCGTTGAAGGCGCCCTTGAGGTTGGTGTCGAGCACGGTGTCCCAGTCGGCCTCGCTCATCCGCATGCAGAGGCCGTCGCGGGTCACACCGGCGTTGTTGACCAGGATATCGACCTGGCCAAAGGCCTCGATGACCGCCTTGCCGGTGGCCTGCATGGCGTCGAAGTCGCCCACATCCACGGGAAAGGCCTGGGCACAGCCCGGGTGGGCCTCGTTGAGTGCGGCGGCGGTGCGCTCGGCGTTGGCCGCAGTGCGGCTGAGGACGGCCACCTTGGCTCCGCCCGCGGCGAATGCCTGGGCGATGGCCTCGCCAATGCCGCGACCGGCGCCCGTGACGACGACAACTTGATCTGAAAATTCTGCCATTCCCGCCTGTCTCATGCCTTTCAGGGCCGGTCAAGGACGCAGGCGGATCATCTGATTGGGGCTTGATCGGGGCCGATCGGCCGGCCCGATGTCAGCCAGGGGCGGTCTCCTCGGCGCGCCATTCGTACGCAAATTGCGTACGGGCCTACGCCGTTTTAAGAGGGGCGGACCATGCCGGCTACGGATTTACCGGCGGCGCCTCGTTGGTAGTCTGAGGTAGTCCATTGAAACACCATTGAAACACCACCGGAGGAGCATCCCATGAACGTGACCACTGCAGAACGGAATCGCCAAGTTGTCGACAAGATCCGCGCGACGAAACTCTACCAATCGTATGCGGAGGCCTTCCAGGACTTGACGGGCCTGACATTGTATTTGCAACCGATGCACGGGGATGCCGGCAGTGGTGGCGCCTGGGCACCGGCCTCGTTTTGCGGTCTGCTCAATGGAGGCGGGTCGCAGGTTTGCCGGGCCTGTCGCAGCATGCATCACCAGGTCATGCGTGATGCCGTTGAACGTGCGGTGACCGCACCTTGTCCCCTGGGACTCACGGAATCGGCGGTGCCGGTGCGCTTTGGCGAGGAGACCATCGCGCTTCTGAGGACGGGACAGGTCCGGCATGAAAAGCCGGTGGCGGCGGATTTGCGAAAACTGGCGGAGGTTCTCCGCGACCAGGGTGTGGAGGAGGAGGGGATGGATCGATTGCTGGCCGCCTATGAGCGGGTCTCGGTCATCGATGCGGAAACCTACGAGCAGACAGTGACCATGTTAGCCATCTTCAGCTTGCATCTCACTTCTCTCATCGATCAGCTGATTCTCGCCCACGGGGAAGCGGAACCTGTGGTGGTGACGGAGGCGAAGCGTTACATCGAGGAACACTTGGATGAAAAGCTGACCTTGGAAGAACTCTCGAACGCGGTCAATGTGAGTCCGTTTTATTTTTGCAAGATCTTCAAGCAGGCGACGGGGATGACCTTCACGGAGTACGTCAACCGGCTTCGAGTGGACTGGGCCAAGAGAGAACTGCGCAAGCCTCATGTGACGGTGACGGAGGTGGCTTTCGAGGTGGGTTACCAGTCTCTCTCGCAGTTCAACCGGAGTTTTCTCCGCTACGCCGGCGAGTCGCCCACGCAGTTCCGCAAGCATCAGCATCAAGATCGGGATCGGCATCATCACCGGCGCGGCAGCCAGCTGATGCAGGCTAAAGTGGCTTGAGGATGGTCGGTTGGGGTGGGATCGTGATAAGGCAAAATGATTGGGGGCAAAACGATTGGAGGCAAAATGATTGGGGGCAAAATGATTGGGGTGAGGGTGCTTATCGGTAGGTGCCGGTCCCTCTCCCAAACCTAGGATGATCCCAAAGTGTTCAGTGTCAGTTTTTGGGAAACGAACTCAGAGGATGTTTCTGACCTAGTTAGGGTTTGCAAAACAATAAACTACCGGATTTCAGTTATGCCCGAGGCAAGATTTCGTAATTCCAATCTCCATGAAACTTGCCTCGTTTGATTTCGAT
>JANQJH010000463.1 GCA_028281705.1 Verrucomicrobiales bacterium | reverse complement strand
CGATCGTCTATCGGGCGCCCTCTTTGGGGCGATACTGACGATTGTGCGCGACCGGGCGGAGGCAGAGGATGTTCTCCAGGAATGTTTCTGCGCCATCTGGGATCACGCCGATCAGTATCATGCAAGCCGCGGCAAGGCCACGAGCTGGATGCTGACCATCGCGAGGAACAAGGCCTATGATCACTTGGCCAGGGCGCGGCGGCGAGGCAAGATTGCCGACCGTGTCCGTGAGGAGTCGCCCGGGCCGGAGCCGGGTGCGGCGGCGCCCTCGAAAGACGGGTTTGACGCCGCGGCGTCGCGCGAAGAATCGGAGGCCGTGAGTGAAGCGCTGCAGACCTTGCCGGAAGAGCAGCGGCACGCCATTCAGCTGGCTTTTCTCAAAGGGATGACCCAGTTGGAGGTGGCCGAGTCCTTGGATCAGCCGTTAGGGACGATCAAGGCGCGCATCCGAAGAGGGCTTTACCAATTGCGGGGGGTATTGAAACCTTATCTGGCCGGTCCGGCCTCCTGAATTGATATGGAAGAGCAACGCATCCAAGAACTTGCCATCACCGAAGCCACCGAGGGACTGCGGGGCGCCGATCTGGCGGAGTTTGAGCTCTGGTGGCCCGTGGCTTCGGAGAGCGAACGCGCGTTGTTCAAGGAAACGACCGATCTCATTGGCATGATCTCACTCTCCCAGGCTCCGGAGGAGACACCCTCGGACGATGTGAAGGCGAAGGTGATGGCGAGTATTGCGGATCGTCCTCCCAAGAAAGAGAGTGAGAACGAAAAACAAGCCGACGTGCCCGGCTATGCCTTTCTCCTGGAGTCCGAGGGCGAGTGGCGGCAACTGCCGACGAAGGGGACGCGGATCAAGGAATTGTCCTGTTCCAAGGAGTCGGGGACGGCGACGTTCATTTTGGAAATGGATCCCGGTTCGCGATTACTTTCCCACCACCACCGTGGGGCCGAGGAAGCCTTTGTCCTGCATGGCGACCTGCAGATGCGCGGCCGCGTCTTGCGGGCGGGCGATCACATGCGGGCTGAGCCCGGCACGGTCCACCAGGATCTCTACTCTGAACAGGGATGTCGCGCGCTCATCATCACCGCCCTGGAAAATTATCCCCGGCGTTCCATCCGTTCATTCGACCGGCTCTATCGCATGTGGGGGAAGTGCAAGAGCGTGTTTGCGCACGGGTCCTCGGACTAACTAACGTTGAGAGGTCATCGGGAAGCGCTCGAGCCTGCCGGTGCGGCGGCGTAGAAGAGAGTCAGTCCATCCCTGCGCGCCCCCATTCTCGCGTCTCCGTCCGCGGCGAATCCGTCGGCGGTGATCGGTCGTATGAGAAAGAGATGACAGCGAGACGGTATTCTGGAAGAGGGCCCCAACATTTTCTGAAATCATTGCGTGTGTTCCTCGCGGTGTTGGCAAGCGGATCGGCACTCTGCGGAAACATGTGTTTTTCCCAGAGCGCTGTGGCTGGGGAGTGGAAACAGGACGATGCGTGGAAATCCGAGCCGTCTCCCTTGCCGGAACGAGACTCTCAACGGGTTACCTGGGAAAATACTCCCGCTCCGATTGGCATAGGGGCTCTCTTCGAGATGCCTACCTCGGTTGATGGCGGCGGCGAGGTGTCACGATTGCTCCTCAAGGTGGACGCTGGGGTGCCTTTATTCCGGAGCGATCGGTCGCGAGCTGTGCTCAGTGTGGACTATCGGTTCTATGGTTACGATTTCGACAACGTCTTTAGGGAGGAAGGGGTTGGCATCGATTGGGATGAGGTGCACGAGTTCACGCTAAGCTTGCCGCTCATCACGGAGCGGAATCTATGGCTCATTCTGGCGAATCCTTCGCTTCAGTTCTCGGGAGAAGGTGATGCTTCACTCGAGGATACGATCTCCGGAGGGTTGATTGCCGGAGCCGCCTATCGAATTACGGAGAACTTACGAATGGGGCCCGGGTTCGGGGTCTTCTCTCAGATCGAAGATCAAGTCAGCCTGTTCCCCATTCTCTTCCTGGACTGGCAGATCACCGATCGCCTCTCGCTCACCACGCGGCCGACGAAGGGAGCAGTCGACGGTCCGGGATTTACCTTGGACTATTCCTTGGACGATGAGTGGACGCTTCAGTTTTCAGGGCAGTATGACAGTCTGCGCTTCCGGTTGGAGGACGGTCGCGTGGGAGAAGATCGCGGGGTTAACGCGTTGGCCTCGGTGGTGTGGCGGCCTAGCCGATCTTGGGAAGTGAAGGGCACGATGGGGACATCCCTAGCATCCGAATTGCATTTGGAGGACGGTGGGGGGAATGAGATTGACGAAGCGGCCAAGGATCCTTCGCTCTTTTTTGGGCTTCGAGTCGGCTATCGGTTCTAGCTCGGCCGAATTGAACTGGGCGCGGCGGGTGAGAGACGGAGGCAGGTTGAGTTGACGTGAATATTAAGCTCGGCTGTGACTTCGATTAAAGCGTCTCGCGAAGCCATTGCAGAATGCGATCGGGAACGGTGGGGTCGGTGTTGAAAATGGCGACGCCGTGACCGGAGCCCGGGGTGATTTCGAGTTGGCTTGGTTCGGCGGTTTGTTGGTGGAGCTCGGCGGCCCATTGGGCGCGCTGGCCTCCTTGATCGCCCTGGGACGAGAGGTGGAAGATGGAACGGAAGGCGAGGGAGTCGGCGCCGGCGAGGTTGAACACGGCGGAGGTTTTGTGGGAAATGGCGACGGCGGTCTTGATCCCGTACTGGGCACTGGCGACGCAGGCGAGGTTGCCTCCGACGGAGGCGCCGACGACGGCCAGGCGCTCCGGATCGACTTCAGTTAGGTTTTTGAGATAGGCGAGGGCGGCTTTGAGATCTTCCGGGGCGTTGTCGGGATCGTCATACCAAGCATTGGTCCAGCTGCTGGAGGAGTCGCCGTGCCCGCGGATGTCATAGGCCAGCGTGACCCAACCTTCGCGGAAGGCCTGCTTGGCGACCGCCTCCCATTCGTGGCGATTTGAGCCTCCTTGGTGGATGAAGATGACGGCCGGCTTTGATTGAGAGGCGGCGTCTTGCACGGTTTGAGGAATGCCCAGAGAGGCGCTGATGGTGAAGTCGTCCGCGGTCTTGAAGGTGATGGAGGCAAAGGTGGCATCGCCCGGGTCCGTGGCGCCAAACAAACCGTGGAGTTCCTCTTTGTTCGTTTTTCCGTCGCTGTCAAAATCGAGATCGGCGTCCCGGGATTCGAGGGGATCGAGGATTCCCGGGTGGCGCAGTTCGTCGGCGTCGGAGATGCCATCGCCGTCGAGGTCCTGTGACTCGGATAGGGGAATCTTGGCCACGCGAAAGTACGCCTGGCGCGACGCGGGGTCACGTGGGGAACTGAGGTCGATGTTGGGAGGGAGTCCCACGTCGACGGCGTTGGAGATCGAGAGGAGATCGTCGCCGCGATAGAGGACAAAGTAGGATCCGTCGTCTTCGGCGGGAATCGTCACATGAATACGCTCTTGATCGAGGGTGATGTTGGTGAGGAGCGAGGGGTCTTCACTGGCGAGGACTGGATGGATGCCCGTGACGAGGGCGAGGGCAAGCAATCGGTGGTGCATGCGGCCACGCTAGCACATTAGAGGAGGGGCACCAAGAGAGCGGCTGTTTCTCAGGCTTTGACGTGCATCGGGGAACGGAGCGAGTAACGTTGGGCGACGATGATGAAGATGTTCATGCAGTGTGATTGCCGAACGAGGGTATGGTTTGCTCTCTTGGCTGCGGGCACGTTGGCCATGCAGAGCGCTTGCCAGTCTCCGGGGCCCGGGCGACTGGCGAATTCTTGGGCGGCCAGTGAGGCGACCTGGGAAACGCGGGCCTTGGAGAATCTCAATGACCGGCTGACGCGGGCCTATGAGAGGGAAGACGTGGCGATGTTAAAGGACTTGTTGGCCGATGCCCATGTGCATAACAATGTCTTTGGGTCGCGGATGGATAGGGACACCTTTCTGGCGGATATCGCTTCGGGGACGCTCGAGTTTGTTTCCTACACCACGCCATCGATCGAGTGGTTCGTGGGGGATGATCTGGCGATCGCCACGGGTGTCATCCACGCCGTGGCCAAGCGAGACGGAAACGTGGTGCCGGCGAATGCGTTTCGATTCACGCGGGTTTTCGCTCGAAAGGGAGACACGTGGAAGGTCTTGCTTTTCCACAACACGATGATGGGAAAGCGAGGGGAGGGTTAGTTAGTCTGTTGGGTTGGCCCCAAGCTCGACTCGGCGCCTCTGAGGCTTCAGATATTCGGAGGCTCCGCTTCTTCAAGACGGAAGATTCTCCGGCACGAATCACTCTTTGGCGGGTGGCAGGGTGATCTCAATGGTGACGGGAGTGCCTATTTCCGGGAGGACTTTGGGGTTAGCTTGCCAGAGGTCGTCTCGATCGCTGTTGGGGTGGGGGAGATTGATGAGGGCGCTGGGGCGATGCTGCACGGCGATGAAATCGAGTTCGCGTTCGGCTTCGAATCCGTAGTCATCGAAGCGGGAGCCGGTGTAGTTCCACGGGCCCTTGGGGAGCGGGCGGAGATGCACTTTTTCGTCGAACTCGGAGAGCCGTTCGAACTCCATGATGACGATGCACTCCCGCATAGGGACGCGTTTCTTCTTGTTGTTAGGTTCGCCAGCGGGAAGGTCCTGCCAGGAAACGTGGATCTCGACGAGAGAGGGCTTGTTTGCGGAAGCTTTGGCATCGCCTTCGATTTTCTTGGGGGCAGAGGGCTCGAAATTCAGCAGGCTGAGCACGGCGCGAAGGTGCATGGGGCGGATCTCGGTGGCGAAGACGGACTCGTGGATTTTTCCCTGGGTGCCCACGAGGGCGAACTCGATGGCGCCTTCGTTCATGTTGACCGTGGCCGGGAAACGCACGGTCCGCTTGGCGAGATCGAAGCGAAGATCTCCCAGGGCATGGAGGGTTCCCTCGAGCTGCCGAACCTGGAGGCGAGGCGTGTTGTTACCGGAAGGAGGGCCGTCCTGGGCGCGGGTGAGCGGGAGGCTGCCGGCGTTGACGAGGACGGCAGCGGTCATCCAGAACAGGACGAGGATGCCACGGGGGTGTTTCGCGCCGGAAGTTGTCAGAGGTTTGAGAGACGGATGCATGGTGATGGAGTTTGCTGCCTTACCTACCTATTCGTTTATTTATCGCCGGGCCAGGTGTGATGCCAATGAAACAAACGATGGTCTCAGGGCGTGCCGGCATGATCCGGGTGGGCCAGGGATGCCGCTTCACAGGCCATGAAGATGCCGGCGGCTTTGTGCAGGGTCTCTTCGTACTCGGCCACGGGATCGGAGTCGGCCACGATACCGGCGCCGACGTGGAAATGCCATCGATCGGGTTCGCCGATGAGGGTGCGGATGGCGATGTTGAATTGGCTCTCGCCGTTCCACCCGAGATAGCCGATGGATCCGGTGTAGAGGCCGCGCGCACCCGGCTCCAGTGTCTGGATGATTTCCATGGCCCGCTTCTTGGGGGCGCCGGTGATGGAGCCGCCGGGCGAGCAAAGGCGGAGGGCCTCGAGATGGTCCACCTGGTCGCGCAGTTCCCCGTTGACGGTGGACACGAGGTGAAAGACCTGGGCAAAGCGCTCCAGGGTCAGGAGTTCGCTGACGTGAACGCTGCCATAGTCACAAATGCGGCCGAGGTCGTTGCGCTCGAGGTCGGTGATCATCACGAGTTCGGAAACTTCCTTGGGTGAGGTGATGAGATCGTAGGCGGATTTTTCATCGAGTTGCGGATCGGCAAAGCGAGGACGGGTGCCTTTGATGGGGCGCGTGGTGATGCCACGGCCGCTCATTTTGAGGAAGCACTCGGGTGAGGAGGAGAGGATGTGCTGATTTCCCAGGCTGAGGAAGGCGCTGTAGGGTGCTGGTGAGATCGTTCGCAGACGATCATAGATGGCGAAGGGATCGTGGCCGGGGTGGCGCGGCGATTGAAACTGGTGTGTGAGATTGACCTGGTAGATGTCCCCGGCGGCGATCCACGCCTGCGCCCGGGTGACTCCATCAATGAATCGCTCCCGGCTCATCTCCGATTCGAACGCAAAGGGCATCGGGGAATGGTCGCGGTCACGGTTCCGCTCTTGGTTTTGGGTGATTCCTGCGGGCTCGTGGGCCGAGGTGAGTTCTTCCAGGTAGCCGGGTTGGCCGACGACGAGCCATTGATCTTGATGATGATGGTAGATCAAGAGTGCTTCGTATTCTCCAAATACGAAATCGCCGTCGTAGCCGACGTGGCCGATAAGACCGCCGAGGGGAAATCCCCAGTCGACACTGGCCACCCGGTGTTGATCAAGGACGCTGCGGAGCCGGTCGGCGTCGTCCTTCAGGTTCAGATTTCCGACGTGGAGGGCGGCCGGATGAGCGCCGAGAATGGAGAGAGGCCGGTGCGGATGGGGCGGTTGGGTGAGCCCGTCGGCGTTGGCGCTATCGAGGTAGATAAAGCCGGGGAGATGGCATAGCCGGCGGGCGGCTTCGCTTGGCGATAGTGATAGCTCGAGGGGCTCGACGGAGATGGTCTCCATGCGTCTAGGCTTGCAAGAAGGCGGCGACTTGCAAGACCTGGTTCGGCTTCCGATGAGCGGGATTATTTTTCTAAGAAGTCCGGTGGCAGCGCGTCATCTCCGTGATGCAAAAAACGAGCTTCTTCGGCAAACGAGATCTTCTCCCGGTATTGGCGGTGCCGCTGTTCACCGTCTTCTTCATGGCCTCGCCATGCTTCGGCCTGCTCTCTCTTGGCTATGTGTCCAAGGAGCGCGCCCAGGAGATGGGCCTGGAAATCCGGTCTCGGGCCGCGGGCCCCAACGCGGTGTGGGTGGAGATGACCTTCAAACCGGTGGGCCGCTTGAAGGGCTTTCGCCAGCCGGCGAACTACAACCGCATCGAGTTGCGCCTCAGTGAGAAGGAGGGGGAGAACTCGAGGCCGCTGTTGACGGCGGCCCTGCGGGAGGATCGGTCCCAGTCCGGACGCATCACGGTGAGTTTGATGGTGGATCGCTCCCAGCTGGAGAGGGCCAGTCTGTGGGTGGTGCAGGCGATCGAGGGGTCGGCCAATGTGATTCGGCTGAGGGAATTTGTCGACCTCGAGGCGTTGGATGCCAAAGAAGAGGAGGGCGCGGCGTCCGGGGCGACCGAGAAAACGGGTGTGGCGTTGCCGGCTGCTCCGGCGAGTCCTTCAGGTGGCGGCCGGAAGTGAGCGCTTAGTTCTCTGGGTAGTGTTTTGCGGAGGAAATGGTGTCCGTAGTTCCTCAGTGAAGACGCACGCAGATTAGGCGGACAAGGGTGTCCGCACCACATGTGGCTCCGCTAATGTGTTCGTTTGGTTAGGGCGCGCGGTAGGGGACTTTGTTTTGGGGGAATTTCTTGAGCCGCTCGGCGGCGGTGGCGATGAGGGTGTCGATGCCCCGCGCCAGGTCTTTGGGGTCGTAGGCGACGGTTTCATGGGGGATGGTTCCGATGCCTTCGAGGCCGCGTCCCTTGTTGGAGCGTTTCATGTTTGAATAAACGGAGACGTAGAGGGCGAAGAGTTTGGAGGGGAGTTCGATCGTCTTCTTGCTGGATGACATGCCGGCGGTAGGGCTTTCGCCGATGAGGTAGGCGCGGCCGTCTTCCTTGAACATGGCGGCGGTGGTCTCGCCCGCGCTGCGCACGGTGGCGTCAATGATGAGGACGACCGGCCCGGCGTAGGGAGCGGGCCCGGCGCTGGCGTAGCGTTTCTTGAAGGCCAGCGTTTTTCCACTGGGGACGAAGCGTCCCATGAGGGCCTCGTGATCGAAGCCGCCACCAGAGTTGCCGCGCAGATCAAGGATCAAGCCGGGGGCCTGGCCGACGTGGTCCAGGGCCTGATCCATTTTCTCGGGGAGATCTCCCGGGCAGCGCCGGAGATGCACGTAGCCCCAGCCGTCTTTGAGGAGGGCATGGCGGACGTCTTTCCCGCCGGCCATCCCGTCGGGGAAGAAGGCAGGGCCCCAGGGAACGGGATTGGCCCGGGTGTAGTTGAATTTGAGACGTTTGCGTCCGCCGCGGGGCGCCTTCACTTGCAAGGCCATCTCGGTTCCGGCGATGTCCTTGAGGCCCCAGTGACAGGTGTAGAAGAAGGCTTGCTGCGGGGTGGAGAAACTCATGAGGTCGGAGAGTTCCGCGGTGCGCTGGCGCAACCATTCCCCGGCGGGTTGGCGATTGACACTGAGGATCTCCATTCCCGGGGTCACGCCCGCGCGCTCTGCAGCGGACCAACTGTTTTTCACGTAGAGCTTTTTGCCGATGCGGCACCAGAACATGCCGGGTCCGGTTTTCGCCAGTTCATCCGGCCACTTGACGTTCTGGCCCTTGGGCAGCGGCCGGACGGAGGCGTGGCCGTCCTTGAGCCGGGCCAAGAGGCGTACCAGGAGGACGAGGTGTTCCTGATCGGTTTTGACGTTCTTCGCCTCCGCCTTGAACTCGCGCGACACGGCCGGCCAATCGATTTTCTTGAGGGCAAAGAACTCCTTTCCGCAGGCTTTCTCAAGCTCGGTCAGGGCGTAACGCATGTCGTCCTCGTGGATTTTGGCGGCGAAAATCGACCGGGGAGTGCCGGCGAGGAGGCAGAGGGACGTGAGAATGAAAACGGCGGCCTTTGTCATGACCCCCGGACACTAGCGATGTCGGCCGGGAATGCCACTTCCCTGCCGAGGCGGCCGCGGCCGTTCACGCCCCGTTCGCTTCCGCGCTCAATTCCTTGAGGTAGTCGTAGGCGTAGAGCCCGGTGCGATGGCCGTCGCTGAACTCGAACTGGATGGCGTAATCGCCAACACGGTGCCAGCCGGTGACGCGGACGCCGGGGAAGGAGGTTTGAGTCGTGCCGCCGTGGACTTGCCCCGTGAGATCGCGCTCACCGGTGTTTTCGGCGCTGGGCGAGCGCGCCCGGAGGAACTCCATCTTGAAGAAATCCTCGCTCCCGTCCGACCAGCGGATGGCCATTTCATCGCCGATCATCTGGATCGAGTCCGGGGAAATCATGGGACTACAGCTTCTCGTAGACGCCCTTGTCTCGTCGCTCGAGGATGGTGAATCCGGCGCTCTTGGCGTCGCTGACCGAGAGTGGTTTGGTGATCTTGGGGGTGTTGACCTGGGTGATGAGTTTCTTCACCTTGGCTCTGCAGAGGGGGCAGGCTTCCAGGGGCGGCCGGCTGAGCGGGCGATGGAGCTCAAACCCTCTACGGCAGATCCCGCAACCCTTCTCCGGGTCGTCGTTGATGTATTCGTAGAGCGGCATGTTCGGAGCGGGAGCGCCCGAATTTAGCCTACCAGCTGGATTTTGTCACACCGGGAATCATCCCGTGCGAGGCCAGCTCCCGAAAGGCAATCCGCGACAATTTGAAGCGGCGGATGTAGGCGCGCCGGCGGCCGGTGACCAGGCATCGATTGACAAGCCGCGTGGGACTGGCGTCCCGAGGGAGCATCTGAAGACCCACGGAATCACCGGCAGCCTTGAGTTCCGCACGCTTCTCGGCGTAACGGGCGACGGTGCGTTGCTTGCGCTTGTTTCGTTCGATCCAACTTTTCTTGGCCATGGCAGGCGCGCAATGTTCACACGTTCATCTCCACCGCAAGTCCTTTTCGCAGGGAATCTCTCGAAAATGACAATGGCTGAAGTTAGGGGTTTCGCATCGATTTTTCCTCTCCTATAATCCGCCCCATGAGTTCGCTTGAAAAACGGGAAACCATTGATGTCCGCACTCTAGGCTCCCTTGCCGTCGGTGTCGCTGCAGGGATGGTGGTGGCTGATCGGATCAGCCGGCCGACCCGTGAGGTGGCTGCGGTCACGCTGCTGAGCGTCGGTCTGGTGGCCACGGTGCCCTTTCTCACGAAATACGTCACCCGCCAGATCAACGCGCCGACACATCGGTTCGGGAGCAAGAAAACGCTCCAGGGAATCCGGCACTCGGGTGTCTCGGATTTCTCGATGGAAGACCAATCTGAGGGTTCCCGAGAGCTGGTTTCGGCTTAGAATTTCTATAATTTCCAAAATTATATAGATTTTCTGATATTTCCATTTAGATTTGCTCGGAGCACGACCGGTGCGCCCAGCAAATCATGGATTTTTCGATCACCCCTCCCGAACGTCAGTCTCTGCCGCGTCGTCGTCGCGTTCCGCTGTCTGATATCGCGGTACATTTGGTGGAGCAGCACGATGCCGTGATGAAGCATCTTCTCTTTTGGATGCAGGATCAGACGTATTATCGGCAGCGGTGGCATCGTCGGCTGTCTCACTTGCCGCTCTTTGAACCGGCCTCTCTGGCGGCGCTGCAGCGTCTCTTGGTGGAGATCGATGACGCCCTGGCGCAGTTCCCGCACGGATTTGATCCCTCTGAGGAGGACCGGGCGGCTCGTCTCAACGGCCGGCTCCGCATGTTCTGGTATGAAGTGCTCCACCTGAAGAAGCTCTGTGGAGCCTATGTCGCGCGGACGGCGAAACAGGTGGAGTGCGATTGAGCATTGTCTTGCCTGGGGTCTGCGCGCGAGGCATGGGTGAGTGATGCGGGGTCTTCGACGACGGCGATGGAAACGGATGGGGCCGGGGCTCCTGGTGACGGCGGCTTTCATGGGGCCGGGCACGGTGCTGACGGCTTCCCTGGCGGGTGCTGAGCATGGTGGGAGGTTGCTTTGGGCTCTGGCGGTGGCGGTGGTGGCTGCCATCGTATTGCAGGAGATGGCGGCCCGGTTTGCGCTGGTGACGCGGCGGGATTTGGGAGAGGGACTGGTGGATTTTTGCCCTTCGGTGCTGGTGCGGCGTGTCGTGGTGGGATTGATCTTGGGGGCGATCCTGGTGGGGAATACGGCTTACCAGGCGGGGAATTTCACGGGTGCGGCGACGGGACTCTCGATGATGGCCGGTGGGGAGACGGTGGTCTGGGTGGCGTTTTCGGCCGGCCTGGCTGCGGTGGCGTTGTTGAGCGGTAGGTACCGTCTGGTGCAGGCGTTGCTGGTCGCGCTGGTGGTTCTCATGAGCGCGGTTTTTGTCAGCGCAGCGGTCCTGGTGTGGCCGTCTTTGAAGACCCTGCCGGTGTCCGCTTTTCGTCCGGCGATGCCGGATGCGGGTTTTTGGGTGGTGATGGCCTTGATCGGGACGACGGTGGTTCCGTATAATCTGTTTCTACATGCGCGGAGCGTGCAGGAGAAGTGGCCTGAGGAGGAACCGGTGGAGGAGTCGATCTCCCAGGCGCGGTGGGACACCGTGGTCGCGGTCGTTCTCGGAGGGTTGGTTTCCGCGGCGATTCTCATGACGGCGGTGGCGACGTTTTATCTGCCGGGCGGATCCCCGGAGAAGCTGGGCCAGATTGGTGAGCAGTTGGCGCCTGTGGCGGGAAACGGGGCGAAAGCGCTGTTTTCCGCCGGGCTTTTTGCCGCGGGTTTGACGAGTGCGATCACCGCTCCCTTGGCGGCGGCCTTTGCCACGGCCGGTTGCCTGGGGTGGGGGCGCGACTGGGCGGATTGGCGTTTTCGGGGCACGGCGCTGGGGGTGGTGATCTTTGGCGCGCTGGCGGCGGGGCTCGGCGGCGGGAGTCCGCGGGCCCTGATCTTGTTTGCTCAGGGTGCCAATGGGATTCTGCTGCCGTTCGTGGCGGTCTTCCTCATGATCGCGATGAACCGGAGCGGGCTCCTGGGCAAACACGTGAATGGCTGGGTGACGAATGTCCTCGGGAGCGCGGTAATTCTCCTGGTGGTGTTGATTGGGGGCCGGAAGATCGTGCAGTTGTTCCTGGGGTAGCCGGACCGGATGGGGCGGAGGGGGTGAAGATTGGGTTGAAGGTTGGGAGTGGTCGTGTTAGGCGGCTGGTGTATGACGGACGATTCACGGGCAGCGATCGGCATCATTGGTGGAAGCGGGCTCTACCAGTTGGATGGATTCGAGGGAGCGAAGGAGCATGTGATCCCGACGCCTTTTGGGGATCCGTCGGATGCGATCATCGGGGGGACGTTTGCCGGACGGCGGGTGTTTTTTCTACCGCGCCATGGGCGTGGGCATCGCATTTTGCCCACGGAACTCAATCATCGGGCGAATATCTGGGCGCTGCGGTCGCTCGGAGTGCGTTGGATTCTCTCGGCCACGGCGGTGGGGAGTTTGAAGGAGGAGTACCGGCCGCGGGATCTGGTGGTGCCGGACCAGTTTTTTGACCGGACGAGCAACCGGGCGGCAAACACGTTCTTTGGCCGCGGGATTGTGGCGCACGTTGCCTTTGCCGATCCGACGTCGGCGACCCTGCGTCGTCTCGTCGCGGAGGCGGCCGCGGCGGAGGATCTGCGGCACCATGCGGGCGGGGTTTACGTGAACATGGACGGGCCGGCTTTCTCCACGCGGGCGGAATCGGAGACGAATCGCAAGCTGGGATTCGACGTCATCGGGATGACGAATCTTCCGGAGGCAAAACTGGCTCGGGAGGCGGAGATCGCCTTCGCCACGATGGCCTTCATCACGGATTACGATTGTTGGAAGATCGAGGAGGAGCCGGTGACGGCGGAGACGGTCATCGGTCACCTCATGGCCAATGCGGAGACGGCCAAGCGGCTTCTTGCCCGCGTCATTCCCGGGATTCCGATGGAGACAGGTGAACCGGAGCATCGGGCCCTGGATTCGGCGCTGATCACGGCGAAGGAAGATTGGCCGAGGGAGACCCAGGAGTCTCTGCGACCGCTGCTGGAACGGTTTCTTTTGTGATGGTCCGGGGGGAATTTCGTCGCCCCCGCTGGATTTCTCGTTTATTCGGAGGGCTGTGACGATGGTGATGAAGGTTTTCTGCTCGCTGCTTGCCGTGTTGGTCGTGATCGGGCTGGTTCCCACGGGACTCACGGCGTGTTCCAGTGTGGATCAGCGATTTCCCTGGGAGCGCCGTGCGAAATCCGAGGAGACCAAGGAATGGGCCGAGTCCACCTTGCGGCCCTTTCAGGCTCCCAATCTGAAGCCGCCGGAGAACCGGTATTTCAAGGTGCCCGGTCACGGTCCGGTGGTGGCCATGACCTTTGACGATGGGCCCCGACCGTGGACGATGGATCTCTTGGATGCCTTGAAGGAGCGGGAGATCAAGGCGACCTTTTTTGTCGTGGGCCGGGCCGTGGCGACGTATCCGGAAGTGGTTCGGCGGATTGTGGCGGAGGGGCACGAGATCGCCAACCACACCTGGAGTCACCCGAGCAACATGGCGCGCAAACCGGCGAGGTTGGTGCGCAAGGAGATTCAGGCGTGCCACGATATCATTGTACAGACGACGGGCGTGGTGCCGCGCGTGTTCCGTCCGCCCGGGGGGAGTTTCACCAAGAGTCAGAGCCAGTGGATCTACGATGAATGGGATTATGTGAATATCATGTGGTCGGTGGACCCTCTGGACTGGAGAAGGCCGGGCGCGGAAGTGATCAAGAAACGTGTTATGGAGGGGGTGCATGATGGGGCCATCATTCTGGCGCATGATTTGCATCAGCCGACGGTGCGAGCCATGCCGGCGACGCTCGATGCCTTGCTCGCGGAAGGCTATCAGTTTCTCCGAGTGAGTGAACTCTTGGCCCTCGACCGGCCGGAGGCGCGGTTGATGGTCTTCCCTGCGCAGGTCAAGCAACAGGCCCAGACGGAATCTCTGGAACTCTCCACGGAGGGCGAGGCGATGCCGGTCGATGTGGTCCGAGCGCGGGTGGTCAAACCATGATGGGGAAGCGTTGGTCTGCGATCGGTGTGCCGGCACTCGCGTTGTTGGCGCTGACTCCGTGGACCGGTGGGCGTGCGGCGGAGGCCCTGGGTGCCCGGTTTCCCTGGGAGAGAAAAGTGAAGACGGAGAGGGAAACGGCATGGGCCCAGGAGGGATTGAGAGAAATGCCAGTGCCGAGGAAGCGTCCGGCAAAGAGTTTTTATCGTAATGTGAGAGGCAAGGGCCCCTACATCGCCTTTACGTTTGATGATGGGCCGCGGCCGTGGACGGCGGAGGTCTTGGATGCCCTGAAGGAGCGGAATCTCAAGGGCACGTTTTTCGTCGTGGGCACGGAAGCTCAGCTCTACGCCTCCCTCATCAAGCGGATGATCGCGGAGGGGCATGAGGTGGCGAATCACACCTTGACGCACAAGGACAACTATCTGCACCGGGCACCCCATAGCCGGGTGGAACGCGAAGTCCGGGGCGGCCACGAGGTCATCGCCAAGGTGGCCGGGGTGGCACCGAGAGTTTTCCGGCCGCCGGGCGGCAATTTTACCGAGGAACAGACGGCGTGGATCCACGACACCTTTGGTTACGCCAATATCAGTTGGAGCGTGGATCCCCGTGACGGCGGTTCGGTCAAGCCGAGTCCGGCGGTCTTCAAGCGGCGCATCCTGAGTCAGGTTTACAACGGGGCCATCATCCTCTCGCACGACCTGCATCAAAGCACGGTGGCGGCGATTCCAGCGACCCTCGATGCCCTGGTGGAAAGAGGCTATCAGTTTCTCACGGTGAGTGAACTCCTGGCACTGGACGACCCCTACGAAGTGGTCAAGTTCACGGAGCGTGAGTTCGAGTGGTTTGCGAAATAGTAGGAAGTACTGCGGCTGGTTGTGGCTGGCGGAGAAGAGTCTCCGCATCACTGGTCAAGTCGTCCCGTGCTGGCGTCGCCGCCGCCGGGCCATGATGCCGCTGGCACCGACCGCGAGCAGACCGAGGGCGAACCCGTTCGGTTCTGGTATCGGCGCGTATTCGGGGTAGGTGGTCAAGGGATTGAAGCCTCCAATCCCGCCGCCACCGTCGTCAAAGACGATGCGTTCGAGCTTCACGGTCGGGGCGCTACTGTCGGAAGCCTCCGTTTTGAACTGGACGACGAAAGCCTGTGGGGCACCGCCGTTGACCGATCCGTGAGCGGTATTGAGGATGACGGAGCCAGTGACGAAATTCGTGTCCGTCAGGGTGGCAGGAGCCGGGGTCATCGAATTCTGGAGGCCATTCGCTCCACTGTTGCTCGTTTTCACCAAGGTTGCTTTCACCGAGGCAACTCCGAAGCCGTAGCCGCCGCCGATGGCGCTGAAGGCGGCCGAGACCATCGAGGAAACTCCAACGGAGTTTACCAGGAGACGGGCGGCCCTCAGGATCAGTTCGGGCGAACCGTCGCCCGTGAGATCGGGATCGAGACTGAGCAGGTTCGTGGAGAAGGAGTTGTTTGTCTGGGTGATTTGCACCAGGACGCCCGGGGCTGCAGCGATGCTACCCAGGAGGCCTAGAGCCGTTGGG
>JANQJH010000438.1 GCA_028281705.1 Verrucomicrobiales bacterium | reverse complement strand
GTCACCTGCCGTGCGGCCTCGGCAGCCACCTCGCGGAGGAACAGCTCGGACGCCTCCATCGACTCCCGAAGACTCTTGCTCACGCCTCCCGCCACCTTGGCCATCTCATCGGCCAGGGCCCGGATTGCCTCCGACTGCGATGGATTCCACACCTCGACCCCACGGACCCTCACCGATCCATCATCCGGGCCTTGCTCCACCACCCGGATGAGGTTTCCCGGCGAAACGGGAACGGCTGGCTCTTGCAAGCCCTCGTCCAGGACCACGGCTGATCGCCGGATATGATCGCCGCCGCCATCCGGCTGCTTCGGGACCACCTCCACGCGACCGCCCGTAACCCTGACTACCTCGATGTACGAAACATTGTTAGGAACCGCGAATTCCACGGCGTCCTCCACGTGCAAGTCAACCTCAAAGACGGTTCGCTCCTGAGCTCGACTGGGAGCGATGGCGATGGCGAGAAGGATGAGGATTCCGGAGAGAGGGCACCGAGGCTTCATAACAGAGTAGTGATAAAGGTAGGTGGGCGCCGCCCTGACCTGACAAAGAACACCAATTTGCGGGCCAGGACGGCTGAAACCCAGACCACGATCGACGCCAACATTCAGCAGGTCAAGAATTTGGGCTAAAAAAAGCGCCATTGCCCACCGAGGTCGTCATGCTCCTCCTGGTCTCATCATTCCGATCCAACTAACAAAAAAAGCCCGGACGAAGGTATCTCCCCAATCATGAACGGATTTTCAAGCGCCCCGCTCAGGAGAGGAGAAAGAGTCGTCCAGCCTGAAAGGTCGTCATGCCCCCACCGCTCCCAGGTAGAGCCGGCGATACCAAACCGTCTGGTCCGATGAGGTGGGTGCGCATCGGAATGACCACGGCTTTGGGTTCGATGAAGAGGGTAAACTTGCTCTCCAGACCATCTTCGCTCTCCCGGCTCATGTAGACGGCCTGGCAGATGAACTCGCGGGTCAGCATTGGTTTCGTCGTATGAAAAATGGAGAAATGGCCGTTGAACTTTTGCGGGATGACGCCGGGCATGAGCGCGAGATGAGGTCCCAGCCAGTAGCGTGCCCCAAAATTGTGGGGCACCGATCGGATCTCGAAAAAGAAGTCGCTCTCCTTGGCGCCAAAGGACGCCCTCTTGTGCGTCGTCATGATGACAAACTTCTTCGTTTTGGGCTCTTTGGGCACCGGAGGCAGAGGCGGGGGCACTGTCTTTTTCTTTTGCGGCGGCTCCCAGAATTCTTTCAGCTTTTGGTGCGTTCGCTTCTCCACCTCGACCAGCCCATCGGCGCCCGTCCAGCCGAAATGGTGTAACTGAAAGAGTTGGATAGCCCGCTTGGTGTTCGGACCGCAGAGCCCATCCATGGTGAGCGCCTTGGCAGGTCCCCCTTCTTCCACCGGCACCTTATTCAGAGCCAGCTGAACGAACATCACGTCCCAAGAGTGATTCACCCCCCGGATACCGACCGAACCACTGAGAATGAAAGACATGGCGTTTCGTGGGAAGGTAATCAGCCTCGCCGTTGGGCCGAGCATAGACCCAGCCGAAGCTCGGATCAAGACCATCCGTTCTCGCTGGCAGATGAACCACGGGGAAAGCTGGTGCAGCCAGTCGAAGATGGTGATGATGGAAATGTCTTGTTTCGACCATCCTGCGGTAACTTGATGACGAAGGTTTCTATCTCAATCCATTATCACCATGAAAAAACTTCCACCATTCCAGGTCGCCCTCACGACTCTGATTCTGAGCATGGCTTGCCCCTCGATCGGCTTCGGAATCCAGGCAGGGCTCGATGCCAAACCCGCGACCGACCCTGATGCGGAGACTCACCGCTTTGAGATCATCTATACGAGTGACCACCCGATCGAGTTGGACAGTCTCGAAGGTAAAGTATTCGTCGGCCCTCCTGGCCCGTTATTTCTCCCTCGTGAAATGGGCGAGGCGTCCTGGTCTGCTGCCCTCATCGATACCGTGATCAGCCACGAGGGCAAACGGGTCGTGGCCACCTATCAGATCGCCCGACCAGCCACGGGTGATTGGGGAACATGGCCGCTGGCCCTCGCTCCCATCACGATCGACGGCGCACGGGATGCCAGCGGATGCCGGCAAGACGGCCAACAAGCTCATCATCGAACCATTCATTGATTAGCACCCCAACCCTACGGGTCTCAACCCGGGAATAACGCAGGGACTAAAGTCCCTGCCACTTTCCTTGAATGTGGGAGGGACTTCAGTCCCTCGGTTAATTAATCGGATGATCTCGATAAATTTGTAGAAGAGGCTCAATGCCCTGGGCGACGGCTCTGCGGCGTTGGGGAGAGCGGCACCTCGGGTTCAGGCGGCGGAATCCCGCACGTCGTCGAGCTGATCACAGAATTCTCGGGAATCCCGCTTCAAAGCCAAGAGACGCTCTTTGACGTCGGGCAGAACTTCGTCTTCCAGCAAGAGAAGTTCCGAAAAGCCCACGACGGCGGCAATCAGATTTCGGAAATCATGCCTCACGCTACGGGCCTGAACGGATTGGGGGATGTCGCTCCCCGGCGCCACCGTTTCCGGCTCCAACCGGGTCCGCAGATTCGTCGCCGACTCTCGCATGAACTCAACGGCCATGGGCCCTTGCTCACCGAGGTCATCCATCCGGTTTTCGAGCCAGCGAACGCCATCACAGAGGGAATCTGCGAGAGGGCCAAAGGAAGATGCAGGGGGAGTGGCGGCTAAATCCATTGGTCTCGCTACCATTGGTCAGGTTTGGAGTGATTGCGAGAATTTTTCAGGATTTTCATAACTATGGCGATCAGTGATGACTTCATGAAAATTTGGCAGCTCACGAGGAGGCCAGCACCCCGTGTTGCGTTCTTGTCCCGGGGCTGGGTTTCCCTTAGATCGATCTCATGCATTTCTGGCTCCCTCTCCTCACGATTCTGGTTCTCGCTCTCAGCGGAGCCCAGGCCCAAGCTCAGAACCGGCCTCCAAACGTGATTCTCATCTTAGTCGACGATCTCGGATGGAGGGACCTGGGCTGCCAGGGTTCCGATTATTTTCAAACGCCTAACATTGACCGGCTGGCCGCCGAAGGCATGCGCTACACCCAGGGCTATGCGGCCTGCGCTGTCTGCTCCCCCACCCGCGCTGCGGTGTTGACGGGCCGCTACCCCCACCGCGTGGGGGTGACGGACTGGATCCGCTCCCGGTTTCAACGAGGCGGTCTGGGTACTCCAGAGGAAAATCCCCGTACCTATGTCGGCGGCAAAAACCGAAAACTCCTTTGCCCGCCGAATCCCTATTGGATGGAACACGAGGAGATCACCCTGGCCGAGGCCTTGCAAGAAGCCCACGGCTACCGCACTGCCTACATCGGAAAATGGCACCTGGGAGATCCCGATTGGTTTCCCGAGAAACAGGGGTTCATGGAGAACCGCGGCGGCTGCGACTACGGGCAGCCACCCTCCTACTTCGACCCTTTCAATCAGCCGAAGGGCAGACACGAGACCTTACGGGAAGGGATCCACAAGCTTCCCGGCCGCCGGCCGGGTGAGTATCTCAGTCGCCGCGAGGCCGACGAAGCCCTGTCATTGATTCGCAAATGGAAGGACCAGCCCTTCTTTATTCAGTTAGCCCACTACGCGGTGCACACCCCGATCCA
>JANQJH010000416.1 GCA_028281705.1 Verrucomicrobiales bacterium | reverse complement strand
ATGGCCTCGGTGACCCCTTTGATGTGGGTTTTGAAGAGCCCATCGACGGTCTCCTTCTTGCCGTCGAGTTCGTGCTCGATCAGCGCGCCGAAGATCCGGTGCTTGCAGTGCTCGCTCCAGGTCTGGGCGATGACTTCCAACTCCACATCGGTGGGGTCGCGCCCAACGTCGTTGAAATAGGCCTGGACGGCTTCCATGTCGGCCCGCGAGAGCGAGAGCTTCATGTCCACGCTCAGGCGTTCGAGAGCTTCCCCGTCGAGCGAACGGATCTCCAGGTGGCGGTAGGTTTGCTTAGGCGCAGGAGGGGACATCCGTCGGTTGGTCACTCAAACGTCTGCAATAACGCATTGTAGGTCAATGATTTACGGGGTCTATCAAATGTTCTTGGGCGATCTCCGGCCCCCGGATTTGCCGTTCAGGTGCTGGGCAATGGGTGGCGATGCCGAGATCATTGGACGCATGTTCCCGAAACTCAAGTCCGTTTCACAAGCTTGTCACTCTTCCGTGGTGGATGGGCGGGAGGAATGGGCAGGGTGCTAGTCAATGAAGACTCAGCGGAGAGTTGAAACGGTTTCAATGAGGCTAACCGGGACGTTACGATCGATGCGGAAGTCGATTCATGGCGAGCCAAAGAAGTGATTCTGAAGATGCTTCCGCCATTGCTCTTCGGTGACCGGTGGCTGTCTCTTCAGGACTTCGAGATTGGTCTGTGAGCTTTCGATCATGGCCCGCGTCAGTGGAGGAGCGTCATCGGGGATGCTCTGAGCAGCGCTTCTTTGTTCCGCCGTGGCAGGAACGAGATCAGAGGGCATCGTCATTTCCATCGTCGGGTAAGGATCTGAGGTTCAATTTCGAGACTAGGACAGGGTCGTAGCGCACCACAACATCAATCGGCAGAATCTGATTATTCGTAAACACAAAGTTTTTTTCATGGCAGTCGGCCACGATCAGCCCGTCGCTGGGTTTGGCCCAGGCCTTCACGTGAGGGCCTGCCCCGACGAAGCCCAAATGGCGCATGCGCCCCTGAATCTGACGCAAGTCGACTGGCGATCCAATTACCGGAGTCTGAGTCACCACTGGCGTGCCGTTTCGCGTGGTCCCGACGAAATCGAGTGCTCCTTCAGGGAACAATCGGTTGGTCCAGGAGAGCCGAGAGAGATAACAGGCCAGGCTCGTGTCCGGCGCGAGCCGCAATCGATCGTCTTCTCCCATTTCCACCGTTTTCGGAGCGTAGGCGAGCTTCCAGACCTTCCCTTGGTGAAACCAGACGTGGTGCTCCGATCCGCTCGCATGAGGCTGGCTCCAATCGATCATGTTCACCGAGGTGCTTGATCACCCTCTACGCGCCCGTCACGTTCCAGGTGTGGATCGCGGGGTTCACCATGTCTCGGATGAAGGGATCGGGCGAGACTGCGGGGGCGTCGCCGAAGATGTAGACGCGCTTGTAGATCTTGAGGGACTCGATTTCGAAGTCGCCCGTGGCCACTTCGCGGTGATAGTTGAGGATGGTCTCCTTCTCCAGGTCCAGCGCTCCGGGTTTCATGCCGTAGTCAATGAAGAACCGGCAATCGTGGTGAATCGAGGCGGTGTTCAGATGGAGATCCTGGCAGACGTCGTCCACCAGGACTTTGCGGATGAACGTCGTCAGCGCGGCCTCGTCGCCGGAGAATTCGAACACGTAGTGCTGTGTCTGGAGGTAGCTCAGGGGCTGGTCCAGCGGGGCATAGAGAAGCCCCTGACAACTCTTGGGTTTGGCTTCGCGGGTGGAGACTTCAGCTGTGAACGGCATCTTCGGCGCGCTTTAAGACTTCGGCGTAACTTTCCATGACATTGCCCAGGTCCCGGCGGAAGCGGTCCTTGTCCATCTTCTCGCCCGTGGTCGTGTCCCACAGGCGGCAGGTGTCGGGCGTGATTTCGTCGGCCAGGATGATGGTCGAGGGATCCGAGGCCAGGCGGCCGAACTCGAGTTTGAAATCGACCAGGTTCAGCCCCGTCTTGAGGAAAAACGGTTTGAGGATCTCATTGATGCGCAAGGCGCCGGCCTTGAGCTGAGCCACTTCCTCGGGCGTCGCCAGCTCCATTTCCCGGATGTGATCGTCGCTGATCATGGGGTCGCCCAGATCGTCGTCCTTGAGGAAATACTCCACGATGGGCGTCTTCAGGGGGGCGCCCTCCTCGAACCAGGTGCGCTTGCAGAGGCTGCCCGCGGCCACGTTGCGCACCACCACTTCAACTTTGATGATTTCCACATTCTTGACGATCATGTGGATGTCGTCGATGGTCCTAACAAAGTGCGTAGCGACGCCCTCCTTCTCCAGCAGTTGCATGAGGAGGAGGCTCAGGGCCTGATTCATGCGGCCCTTGTTCTCGAACAGGGCGTGCTTTTCTCCGTTGAACGCCGTGGCGTCATCCTTGAACTCCATGAGCAATTCATCGGGTTGCTCGGTCTCGTAAAGCCGTTTGGCCTTACCTTCGTAAAGTAGTTTCATGGAGGAGACGATGCGGTGGATTTACCCGGACGTGACGGCTTCGTCAAGAGTGAATCCCGGGGTTTGGGAATCGGAGGCGGTGGCTGGGATCCTGTGAGGAAATTAGTTCCCGGGGTGCTTCACCAGCAGCCGGCGGCTCTTGCTCGGGCCGAGTTTCACCGCAGTCATTTTGCCGTCGGGCCAACGGACCCGCAGCACCTTGGGCGTGCCCCCATTTGGAATGCCGAAGAAGAGGAGATTGGGGCCCTGGGAGAGGTAGCTGCCTCCGGCGTGAATCTCCGCGGTCTGCTGCGGCATGCCCTGACCGAGCAGGGTCAGGCGGGCGCCGATGCCAGTGGGATTTCCTCGCGGGCCTTCCACCCGAAAACTCAGGGGCCGATGGGTGGCGTGGCCCCGATTGATGAATGTGAGAACTGGTCCGCTGTTGCAAGTGGCGACGAAGTCGACCCACCCGTCTCGGTTGAGATCCACCGCGCCGAGACTCTTGCCGTCGCCGCTGACGATGAGGCCGCTGCGATGCGTCGCTACGGGTTCGAAGGTCGTGCCGTCTCCCGCGCCTAACAAGAGCTGGCTCATGCCGCCGTCCATCCGGCCGGTCTCCGGTTGCGGGCTGTAGTCGTTTTGCACCAGATAGATGTCGGGATGGCCGTCCCCATCGATCTCGGTGATCGCGATACCGAAGCAGGGCGAGATCTGAGCCAGGCGTGGGAGGGGATGGAAGGTGAAGTGCCCCTTGCCGTCGTTGAGGAGTGTGCCAGAGCGAAGCTCGGTGACGTCGAAGGCCTCGGCGCTGGTCAGTCGCTTGGTGGAATAAATTTCCGCCAGATTGGCCTGGGCGAAGCTCTGAAAGGTGGGGAACTTCTCTCGCAGTCCGGGCATGGCATTCTGTGAGCAGCTCTTGCCCCGCACGGGAAGCCAGTGCTCTCCGTAGGCTTTGGCCTCAATGATCTGGCGCTTTCCGCTGCCATCCATGTCCCCGAAATAAATCCGCGCTGGATGGTCCGGACTAGCTTGATACTTGCTGTTGAGACCGGTATTGCCCACGACGTAATCCATGGCACCATCGTGGTTCAAGTCTCCGGCGGCGATGCTGTTCCACCATCCCGAGAGGCGATCCAGACCGGCGGAGGCACTGACGTCTTTCAAACTGCCTCTCTCATTGCGCAATAGAACGATGCTGCCCCACTCGCGGGTGAGCCAGAGGTCCAACCACCCGTCGCCGTCGGCATCGCTCCACAACGCGCTCGTCACCATGCCGGCCTTGAGGAGCGCCGGGGCCACGGACCCGGTGACGTCCTGGAAACGACCGCCTTCGTTGCGCAGGAGCCGACTCGGTTGGGAGAGCGGGTAGCTCCCCGGTTGGACGCGGGTTCCGACAAAGACGTCGAGATCACCGTCGCGATCGAGGTCGGCCGCCGTGGCCACGCTGCTGCTGGTGCGAATGTCAGGCCAGGCTCCCTGGGGCGCCGGTGTCCATTGCCCTGATCCGTCGTTGAGGTAGAGACGGTCGCGGTAGGCGTCACTCCGTTCCGCGTGTTCCACTCCGCCGCTGGCGACCAAGAGATCGAGGTCGCGGTCGCCGTCGGCATCGAAGAGGAGCGGCGCCATGTCTTCGCTCTTGGCGTGCGGTTGCAGGGCCGGCTGGGGCCAGCTCTGAAATCCTCGAGTTCCTGTTCGCAGGGCCGCCGTCGCCTTGCCCGCGGGGCGGCCGAGGATCAGATCGTCATCGCCATCGGCATCCAAATCCCCCCAGGCCATGCCGGGGCCCAACTGGGAGAGCTTGTCCGGCAGGAGGGGCTCGCGCGCGAAATCGTCAAAGCGGGTCTCCGTCGTCGTGGCGCTGCGTAGGGCATCGGAGATGGCGAACATGGGAACCTCGGGCTTCGGTGACGGTGCGGAAGACGGCGTTTCGTGAATCTGATAGCGATGGCCGGACTTGAGCCCGGGAAAGGTCTGGCGTCCGCCGCCGGGCCACTCGATTTCGAGATCAAAGCTGGAATCGCTGCCCAGACCGATGGCGATCCCCGGGGCGTTGGCTGACATGAAGCCTCTGGTCAGCGTGTGGTATTTCGTTTGCACGCTGTCTGATGCCGTCGAGATCCGAAGGATGGCGCCGAGGCCCAGGCGGTTGCCGCGTTTACCCACGAGGTC
>JANQJH010000381.1 GCA_028281705.1 Verrucomicrobiales bacterium | reverse complement strand
ACTCCTTCGCGCGAGCTACATCCGCGGCGGCCGTCGCCTCGATCCGCGCCGCTTCCTCCTTGGCCTTGATGATCGCTTCCCAGGCCGCTTGCTGGCGAGCTCGGTCTCGTGCCTCCTTGTCTCGAATAGCCACGGCCATCTGAGCGCGACGAAGATCGCGCCGTGCCAGTTTGTCGACGTCGCGCTGGGTCTTCTTGAGAATCTCCAGTTCAGCCCGGCGAGTTTTCAGTTGGTCCTCGGTAGCTTTTCTACCATCAACGAGTCCTTGGGCATTTTCCCAGGTGATCTTGGCGATGCGGTCACTGATCGCTTCTCTTGCTTTCGTTTCCTCGTTGAGGTCCCTTGCCTGAATCAATGCCTGCCGCAGGCTGAAGGCCTCGATGGGCTCTGTTTTCAGTTGCCCAGTAATTCCGCGGAGGCTATTGATAAGATCCGCCCCTCGATCGGAAAGATCGAAGGCTTCATCGAGCTGCTCGCCGATCGCCTTTCCAAGATCCCACGCAAGGATTCCGCCAATGACAGCGGCCCCCATCACCGAAAGGCTCTTCACGAGCTTCGGCCCTGAACTGGCAAAACCGCTAGCAAGAGCATCTCCCGCGGCGATGCCCGCTCGTTTGAATTTCGACTGGGATGCGCGATTTGCGATCAAGCCTGCCGTAGTCGCACGTAGTGCCGGTGTGAGCTGAGAAAAAGAAAGAAGAAGGCCCCGATTTGCTGTCGTCTGCGCGATCGTCGCCGCCGTCGACTTCTGAAGCGATACCGCGTTTCGTGCTGCCGCCGCAGATGTCTTGAGCGTGGTAGCTCCCAAGAGCGAGGTCTTCACCGCCGCATTACCCAGTCCTGCGATGAACGAGGCAAATTGAAAGCCCTTGAACACCAGGTAGGCCGTGCCCAACGCCTGTCCCCAGGCGATGACCCTATCCTTATTGTCCAGAAGGGCTCGACCCAAATCGGAACTCAGATGAATCAATCCGCCAATCGCCACTACAAACGGCTCGGCCGCCGCGCGGGCCGCATTGAATCCCTCTGCCAACCGGTCGCCCAAGACCCCAGCATCGGCCGCATTGAAGTCAGCCAGAGAGTCCGTGACCTGATCAATGAGGGCCCGAAACTGCTTCCCGAGATCGGATTCGCCGATCGTCAGCAACACCGCCTGGAAGCGAGACTTGAGCGCCAGAAGTGAACCGGCCAGCGAATCATTCATCACCGCGGCCAGCTCAGCGCCCTTGCCCGCTGCCCGTTCATTCGCCTCCGTGAATCGATCGATGTCACTGACCGAGCCAGCGAGCACGGCCGCGGCGGCCGCCGAGCGCACGCCGAATATCTCTACGTTGGCCTGGGCCGCGCGTGACTTGTCCCCAAGGTTCTCAGAGGCATCCGCAATGCGGTCAAAGATCTGCGTCAGGCTGAACTTATTGGGATCCAGCTCGCCCAACGTGAGCCCAAGCCGCTCAACGCCGGCCTCCACCTCCTTGGTTGGATTGATCAGGCGAAGGAAGATATTCCGGAGCGCCGTGCCAGCGCTCTCTGCTTGGATGCCGGCGTTGCCCAGAACACCCAATGCTGCAGCCGTTGACTCGACACTGACGCCAAGCTGAGAGGCCACCGGCGCCACCTGGCGCATCGCCACACCCAGTTGCTCGACGTTGGTATTTGTCGTCGAGGCGGTCTGCGCCAGAGTGTCGACCACCTGGACGAGCCGCAGCATCTCATCGTTCTGCTGAAACGGCGTGAAGATGTTCGACGCAATGTCAGCAGCGCGGCCAAGCTCAAGCATTCCAGCCGCCGCCAGATTGAGGACATTCTCAGTCTCTGAGACGATCTGGTTTGCGGTGAACCCGGCTTGCGCCAGAAAGCCCATTCCCTGCGCCGCTTCACTCGCACTGAATCGCGTAGAAGCCCCAAGACGTTGCGCTTCCTCGTTGAGTTCGGAGAACTGTGTGTGGGTCGCGCTCGTGAGCGCATTGACCCGGGCCATGTCCTGCTCGAATCCCGCAACCACGCGAGTGGCTTCGGCAAAGCCCGCGGCATCGAGAACTAACGCAACCGTCCCGAAGCGTGCGGCATTCCGGGCGAAGTTCTTGACCAGGGGCTCGGCCTTGACGAGGCCTGCTTCAAAAGCTGTGCTCCGGAGTTCGAGATCAGCGCGGATTTTGGACGAGGGCATTCATCATGCCCACTGGCGTCAATGCTGGGCCTCTCCCATAACCAGCTTGCGAGCCCGAGCCTCTGCGCGTTCAGACGCGCTCGCTTCACCCTCCCACGCAAACTTGCCTCCTTGGCGAATCATTTCATGAAGCATGAGCATAAGGCCCTCCGCGAAACCCATCTCATGCAGGATATAGTCAGGCGAAACCGCGCCATGGAGAGCGCGCAACACGGTGGCTACGTACTGGTATTCGAAGTCCGGCCAGACGGTGGCCTCTTCGTCTTTTTTCCGCTCTCTTCATCCGTCAGCACCTCCCTGGTTTTGGTCGCAGTCACTCGAAGAAAAACTTCAACGTAGATGGAGAGAGGATTGTGTGGCGATCCTTCTTTTCCATGGGCCTCTTCGACGGAGAAGAAGGTCTTGTCCTTCCAATCTTCAAACTTGTCTAGCAGCGGGCATTTGGTCAGTTCACGCGTGCCCTGTTCATTGGGTGGCCCCCACCGATTCTTCCTCCACTGCTGTCGCAGATTCTTCTTCGGACTCTTCAAGATGAAGACAAGCAGGAGGCAATCATCCAGTAGGCCGCCGTTGTTGACGGCTTTCATGGTCGCCCAGTACTGCTGGTCGGTGTAGGCGAACGGTCGTAGCTCGACATCCTTTCCATTTGGGCTTCTCCAGAATATCGGCTCCTTCAGTCGCTTTCGTGCCTCCTGGAGAGCCTTCTCGTCATCCGGAATCTCGATATCCTCGGCCTCCATCTGATCGACACCCTTGGGGGAAATGTATTCGGCCTCACCCTGTTCATCGACCTCAGCCAATTGCTCGGCCAAGCCCTTTGGTTTCTCTGGCTCAGGGACGGACTCGGGAGTATCGACTTCGAGATCGGAGTCGACTGGCTCGAGAACAATTGGCGGATCCTCTCTCTCGTCTGGTGGCATTGTTTGGTTGGGCATCTTGGATTGCTGGTTGTTGCGAAGTGGCTATCCGAGCGGATTGGGTTTCCCAGCGTGCCGCCCTGAGCGTTTGAAGAATCGCGAGATCGTGTCGAGGGCGGCTTCATGCCCGTCATGAACGATTGCCGTGATCGGCCCTCCCGACTTCTTGAAATGCCAGACTGGACGTCGCTGGTTGATGTGCTGGATAAGACTGTGGCGATTCAGTATCGCCTGCATCGCGTAGCAGAGCGGATGCTCGGGATCGATCCGCTCAAGCTCCCCCTCCAATAGCATTCTCGCTAGCTGGCTCGTCTGATAGACGATGGGGCCTTTGTTTCCGGTCGGGGCAATTGTAACTTTGTTCGCTAGCTGAAAGAGAACGCGGTCGCTCGTGTGGTGGCCTCCCTGGACCGTCCCTTCCTTCCGCATCTTCCAGGGAATCCCGATAGTCGCCAATGCCGCTACGAGCAGAAGATTATCCGTCTTGAAAACGGGATCCCAAACGATCTCGGAATGAGTTGACGTGGCGATTACAAGCGCCTGGTCTTTCTGTGGTGATGGCCTTCCCATTGGTCTGCGGTGTCGTTGTTAGCCCGCTTGGCCTTTGAAGCTATATGTCGTTCGCTACCAGAGTAATGATGAGGATTTGGCAATTACGAGCGCCGCGCATTCACGCGGCGCCCGCGTTCCAGAAACCCAACCAGGGTTCACATCGTGTGATGCACAGTGGCTTAGGAGACCCACGGATAGTTGACGAGATTGCACGAGAAACTTGGGGCCTCCGTCACATCGGCGCTCGCTTCAAGCGAGGGATCTTCGATCACGGTGACGCCGTCGCCCCACCGGTGGCCAAACCAGAGTAGTTCAGGATTCGGGTCATCGTAATTGGACCAGTTATTCGGTCGAGTGGTGATCTCTTGGCCAGAGTAGAACGTCGGATAGTCTCCAGAGGTAACGCCCACCAGGTCGGCCGTCAGAGCCATTGTCAGAATATGGTCGCTGAAGACCAGGGCATAGGTGTTGCCGTCGTTATTCCGGTAATTAGTCTTCGTCGCAGACCCAGTTCGCGTCACGCTCTGCATCGTGAGATCGGCGCCCTCGTCTTCAACAAGGCCGAGGCCCGAAACAGACCCAGGAACAGTTCCGTGAGTTACTTGAGTACTGAAAGTAGGCATGATCGATTGGCTGGCTTCTGCCATGCCCCGGACTGTCAACGGCACGCTCTATGCCTCGTCGCCGATGACTACGGCCTGGAACTCTTGTGTGATCACGATTGCAAGCGAGGTTGCTTCGTCGAGTTCAGCGCTCGAAGACATCGTGCCCTCCTTGATGATCGCGATCCCGGCCTCAGCGATTCGGCTATCCGCGAGGAATTGAAACATGAGGTCGTGAAGGGCCTCGACTTCCTCCGGGAGTTCATTGTGATCCGTGACCTTCGAGTCATCCCCCCGCAGGTATTCATCTGGCTCATAGCGCAGCTCCAGGCTCACCACAAAGATACCGTTCCCTTCCCGAACCTGAGCGCTTTCTTGGTAGCTCACGATCAGGCGTGGACGCTCTTTCCCAAGCGGCGCGTACGCAGTGACCTGGAGATTATTCGGCAATGCGGCCGTCTTGTGATTGCGGAATCGGTCCCGCAGATAGCGAACCATTCGCGGAGCAGGATCGATGAAAAGACGCAGAGGCATATCTGGCGCCGCTTCGTCAACGAAAGCCGACCCGCCTGACAGCGCGCATCATGTCCTGGCGAGCAAAGCGGGTGAGCTGCCTCGCAACTGGGCGCACTTGCCGCCTGAGCACGTTGGGCTGCACTTTGGCGATCCCGCGAGCAGAGTTCTCGATGAAGCCGTGAGGGCGAGCACCTTGCGATCTCCGGGCTGCGCGCGCCCGCCCGGGAATTGGCCCTCTATATCGACCAGATCCCCGGCGACGGGAGCCATATGCACGAAACGATCTAATGGCAGGGATGAATCCTGCGCGATGATAACCGGCACTACGAACGGCTCTCGTCTGATACTGTCGGACCTCTTTGTAGAACTGCGCCGGTGAGGTGCGAATGCCTTTGCGTCTATGTTTGGCCCCGATGATTGCCGCAGCGCGCGTGCCATCGTGCCGATTCCGCCGCCGCCCTCGATAGCGTCGCTTGTGTTGCTGCCGTGCCGGCCCCTGCATGTACCCGCGGATCGACTGCGGATTGGCACGCTTGGTGTCGCGAACCGCAAATGAAGTCATCAGCCGGCCGGCCAGGTTGAGATTGCGGTAACCGCTTCGTCGATTTGCTTTTCCGAGCCTCCGAAGGGCCGTGGTGATCTCTTTCGTGTGAACCCGCATCTTTCATAGGCTCACCCTGTCCTTTTGCTCAAGAGAAGATGCCCCAGACTGCTTCCAGGGTGGTAGGTAGCAACCTCAACGGTATAGGCCAAGGCGTCTGCCTCGTTCGTCCCCAGTCGAACTCGATCGGAATCCCTAGGCAGCTTGGCGTTGGTCTTCCCGGCGAAGTTGAACCGCATTTCGATTCCAGAGTCGCCCGGCTCTTCGCCTTGAGAGAATCGCTCTTCGTCGATGAGTAGAGGAAACGAACCTCCGTTGAAGAACAGCTTCGTTGGCAGAGTTTTTGGATCGTCTTGCTGGAGCTGGCTGAGCAGATCAAAACCCGCCTCGAGAATGTCAGAGATCTGGGACGACATTAGTCCTGGACAGGAGGGATAGAATGCGTCCCTCCTTTCACGCAGGTGACCTGGGGTGGTGCCTCATTGTCGCCACCCTCGTCTGGATTGGAAGAGTTCGCTTCTCCATCTGTCGGCGGACCATCGGTAATACCGCCAGGCGCATTATTGCCTGGCGCTTGCGACGCCTCATTCCGGAGATACAGCGAAACCTTGTCGGCCAAATTGATGGTTGCCCGCGCTTCTTCGAGTGGAAGTCCGCCCGCTGTGAGAGCATTCATTCCAAGCACAATTCGTTGGAGGTCGTTTAGATTTAGATTTAGCTGCCGTGACATGTTCTATTGTTGGGTTGGTTTCTGGGATTGAGAATTACTGATCGGGCTGGGTATCTGCCTGCGCTTTCTTACGCGCATTGGCTGCTGCGATCCCCGCGAGAAGGGGAGCGAAAGCAGCGCCAATCTCTGGGAAATTTGTGTCTGCGAGAGCGGCCTCGAGATCGGGAATCGAGATTTGTTCAAGGCCCGCTTGCTCGGGCTTCCCTTCAGGATAATAGAACTCGTTCGTATCCGCGTTGTGGGCTCTCACCCAAAACACCGCCTGAGCACTCTGCGTAAGCCCTTCCGCATTCTTACGGTAGGTGATCTCGATCCTCTCCACCCAATCGTCCGGGTAGGATTTCCCGTCCTCGGCAGGCTTTGGCGGGACTACTAAAGCTTTGTCTCGTTTGATTGGCATGATTATTACTTGGTTAGAGTTCCCCGGAGGTAGAGCGTAGTCCCGTCGATGTCGATTTCGACCCAGCCGGCTTCAGTGCCTCCCACGGTGCCAGCATCCCTGATCTGCAATCCTGCCGTTGGAAGCGCATTGAGATACAGCGCTCCATTCGGAGGGAGGGCCATCGTCTCAACTAGGCCGGCGTTTTTATCAATGTAGAATTTAAGACCAACAGTGGACCCGCTCACATTGCCCACGTAGGCTCGCATTGCTGCCTTGACCCCGGCGCCGGAGCCACTGGCATCGTTAGAAAAGAAATCCACCGCGCCAAAAGTGGCCCCGGATGTCCACGAACCCGATTGGTTATCTCGCACTCTCAAAGCTACCGGTTGCGAGCCATCGACGTTTGACGTTCCCTCGATGGTGCCAATCGCGTCAGAGGTGGTTACGCCCGCTTTGGCTCGAAATACGTTACCTCCTCCGCCGTCGTAGGCATCCAGCCTGTGGGTTGGGTCCGTACGCCCTGCGCCAATTCTCCTACTGCCGTCGATCGTGAGCGCCGCATCGGCTTTGCTGGCATTGGAGGTATTGTTGGTGATATTGTTGCAAAGGTGTAGGATGCCTCGCGCATTGCTGGACCCATCATCCTCAAAGATGACGCCAGCCTTTGCATTTGTGTCCCCATCTGCAGAAGTGGTCTTGAATAGCAGCTCTGCCGTATCGCCAACATCGCCTGACGTTTCCTGGATAATCAGGCGCGCCTTCGTCCCGTCAGACTCCGCAACCGTCAAAGCAGAAACGGGAAGCGCAGTCCCCGCGCCCAACTTCACGCCGCTGGGCACCGCCACCCGAGTCAGCCCACCATCTCCAAGCGTCAGAGTCGTCCCGTCCGTATCGATCGCGTCATTGCCGTTGATCTGCAGTTTTGCTAGGATATTCGTGATCGTGTCACTACCATTGCCAACGGTCGTCGTGGTCCCAGCCCGCTGAAAGACAGTCTCCCCTCCAATTCGGTAATACCCGTTCTTGTCGATCCCGGCTTTCTCAGTTCCACCAATGGCCAGGCGCGCGAGCAAGCTGTTCGTATGAGAGTTGGTATCAACGACGTCCACGTCCACCGCGAGAAAGACTGTCGGCAAACTGTCCCAGGTTGGCGTGATTGATAGGTTTCCGCTTTCAACGCTTAGATCGCCCGCAGGGAGGCGCGTATTTGCGGTGCTCGCGTTCCCAAGAACCGTTTGATTGGCGGCCGTGGCAGTTGCCCCATCCCCGACGCAAATGACGTTGTTGTGAATGTTGTTTAGCCCAGCGCGATAACCGCCGAAGAAACACCCGTCCCCTGTATTGCCTTTGCCCGCTTGGTAGCCATTCCCGGTGAACTTGTCCCCGCTCTGACTCTCGCCGCACTCCACTCCGAGCCCGGCAAACCAGCTTCCAGTTTGCTGGTAGCCGCATCGATAGCCACCGTAGGTCCCGAAGTCGCCGGCCGCCTGGTAGCCGGATAGATTGCCGAATGCAGAGGAGGCATCGCCAGACCCGCCCTCAAGAGAGCTTAGGCCAAGACCGAGGATGTTTCCCGTAGCTGTGTTCCCATTGACCGCGCGTCTCCCAAGCCCGGTGAGATCTGCTCCAGTAGCGCCGACCAGAGCGTCGCGACCAACACCGATATTGACGGGCTCGGAATTGGTTCCTGAATACTTGGGCGAGATCGCATAAGTCGTCGCATTGAGAAACCTTTGTTCGACCCACGTAGCGTTTCCCGCTCCATCGTCCGATTGCCAGTGGGATAGAACACGGTCCTTTCCAAATCGGAGGTAGGGATTATTGGCAATCGAGAGACTCAAGAGTCGGGAATCGCTGGCGCTCGCGGTGTCCGTGATGTTGACGGCTACCCCGCCATCGAAGGTCTTGCCCCCGTCGTTCCAGGTATCCTCGATCTCGTAAACTTCAACTTTCGGCATGACCCTAAGCTCTCAATGCGATGACTTTTCCGTCGCGCTGAACGAGAAGGTTCCCGGATCGATCGGAGAGCAGCGCGGTCTCTTCGACGGTCATGATGAACGTTTCAGCGCTCGGTGTACCGCCCGTTCCTGTCACATCCACGGAGTAGGATCCGGCCACATCTCCGTCCACGTACCCTTCGATGACCCCGGTTGCCGGATTGATGCTCAATCCGGCTGGGAGATTGGTCGCGCCGAAGGCCGTCGCGCCGACAAGGAACTCCGAGCAATCCAAGGTGAAGTCGACTCCCGCGTCGTCTCCTTCGTGGACGGTCATGTCTGGGATTAGATCCGCGGTGATCGTCCAGTTGTTGGTGAGCAGGGTCGTATAGTCGTCGTCATCAAGGAAGACCTGCGGACTCTGCTTGGAGCAGTTGAAGGTTCTCGCGGATGTTCCTCCAGCCGCAACCAGGTGCGCCGACATCCCATCAAGAGACGCCTGGTTCAGGACGTTGAAGTGGCATAGGACTTCATCGAGCGCTGTCGCCGCAGCATGAAAGGTAAGAGCGCTGATGTTGTTGTGCTCGCAGCGCAGTGTGACGAGGGAGGCCATTCCCGACACGTCCAGAGTGCTGATGCCATTGTTGCTGCAGTCAAGGGTCACCATGTTCGTGGCCGCCGACACATCGAGATCGGCGATAGCGTTGTCCCCGGCGTCCAGATGGGTCAAAGAGGTCAGCGCCATCACATCTAGCTCGCCCAAGAGATTGCTCTCGCATCTGAGATCGGTGAGCGCCGTCAGTCCGCCCACGTCAAGAACATCCAAGCTGTTGTTGCCGCAACGGAGGTCCTGAAGGAGAACCAGGGCCGTGACGTCCAGTGAGGCCAGTGCGTTGTTCTCGCACCAGAGAGTCGTCAGATTGACGAGTTCCTCAACGTCCAGCTCTTCAATGGCGTTATCCTCGCATTTGAGGCTCTCCAGCGTGGTCAGAGCCGTGACATCGAGAGCGGTGAGCCCCTTGCCTCCAAAATCGATCCCAACGGTTTCGGCTGAAGATACACGTACTCGGCCATGATATGTTCCCGTCGACGCGTAGGTATGGCTTGGCGTGGCACTCTCCTCGCTATTTCCATCACCGAACTCCCATTGAGGGACGAATGTGGCCCCTGGAGCCAGCGTGATGACGGGGTCGAAGGCTGTCACATCGCCGGCGGTGAAGAGAATCTCAACCGTGTGCTTGATCGTCCACGTGAAGCTGCGCGTTGCACCGAGGCCACTCTCATCCACTGCCGAGATCTCGACGGTGTAGTCCTTCTCCGGAGCATCGATCGTGGTAAGGCCAACAGCCGGCGTTCCCGTGACCTCGCCGGTGTCGGGATCACACCGCAGCCCCGGAGGAAGGCCTGCCGCATGGTATTTGAGCGCCATACCTACTTGTCTGGACCATCCGGCTGCTCCGAGTTCTTTGCCTGGTGGGCCACTTGCGCCTCGATAGTGTTCACGATCTCCCTAACGCTGTCGAAAGGAGCGCTACCAAGGTGCTGGCGAATTATCGTGATGGAACGAAAGGTCAACCTCAAGTCGAAGACGGTATCCGGATCGACTCTTATTGCGTCCGCCTGATCAAGTTCGAGGGAGTCCATATTTATTCGTTAGCGACCTCCCACGCCGGATTGAGTTCTGTGCCTACAGTGATCGTCTCTCCGTCGTCCTCAAACGTGACTTCGTAGGGAGCCACGAGCTGCCAGGGCTCGAAATCAACCCAGCCATTCGTCACGAGTAGAGTTTTGACCTCTCGATGCCGCGTGAACGCCTCCCTCGATCGGGCATACCCCGCATGGTTCAGCGCGTCAATGATCAGAGTGCGGTCTCTCACATTGCCAGGGGTGCCGTAGAAATCGACGAATGGTCCATTGACTACTGACTTAATCAGCTCGTGCGCTCGAATGGCGCCCGAGACCAAGACCTCGCCGAGTTGTTGGCCCTGGGTGAAAACTGGCGGCATGGGTTGGATGTCGTTGCTCATGATCAGGATGCTGCCTTAAGGCCGTAGGATTCGAGGATGCTGTTGATAGAGGAGGCCCAGGCGGCTAAAGACGCGGTATCAGCTGCTGGGTCAGCTAGATGGTCGGCTTGGTCTGGGGGGGTGACGCCGTGGAGTCCAATTGACCCAGCCAGATCAACCGCGAATCGGTTCGCGCCGCCGACTTGTAGGCCCATCAGCAGCGCGCCAACCCCTGATGCAGTGTTCGCCACGTTGGCCTTGATCAATATTGGGGAGCCTGTGGTATTCCAAATAGAATCTACGTCCAAGGCGGAACTCGCGGCTGACTCGGTAAGATTATTCCCAAGGAAAGCACTCGACCATCGCTTGCTGTTGCTTCCGACAGGAATACTCCGATTAGCATTGTCCGGAGAGAAGCCTGCGTTCGACAACTTCCAGTCAAAGCCTCCAACCCTCCGTGAGAACGTAATATGGTCCTCAAACAGAAAATTGACATTCCTCCCGACACCGCCTCCCGATCCGGCCTCCGCTCCGATCTCAAGCACATTGCCTACAAAGCGAAAGACTCCCCGCTCGTAGTTGCTGCCGTCCGTATAATCGTTGTAGACCGAAAGCGCACACGGATTAGCCCCATCCCGAATCCCCAGGTGCCGAGGGCCTTCGCGGTAAAGTCTGGCATCCGGTGTTGTTAGGGGATTGCTATTGGGGCTGAATCCAATATACGTGAGGTTTCCACCCTGCAGGTTTCCACCGCCGGTCACCGCCCATTGCCGTAGTCCGGCAATATCGAAGACAATTGCAGAGTTCTCGAAATGTATTCCGATGTCTTCATCGCTGAAGAATCCAATAGCTGGCGCGCTAGGGGAGCCGTCGTTGAGCAGGATCTTTTTGCCAGCGGCGTTGGGCACGAGATCGCCGTTGCCGTTCTCGGTCCAGTTGGAGAGGCCGGCAACGATGGAGGCTGACTCTCCCCCCACAGAGCCGATCTCAAAGTCCGACCGGAATTCGGTCACGATCAGAGTCACGGAAACCTCCCCTTCGGAAGCAGCCTGAATGGGGTTATTAACTGCGCCCCCTGACAGAATAGCCGTCTGGCCTGGCTTCAGGCAGAATCCAAGACCGGGAGCCATCGCCGCCGTCGGCTCGATCTGGTCAAGCCGGCCCGTCGCATCGGAAAAATTGGCAGGGCCAGATGAATCCACCCAAATCTCAGCAGCCGCATCTGAAGGAAGATGCAAACTGACGCACTTCCTGCTGCCGGCGCCAAGAACCGTTGCAGGTGTAGAGAGCGAGATGGATTTGGACGGCATGACTATGCTACACAATCTTTACCTGCAAATCACTGTGGAACTCGGTGACGCCTATAGTGGTGGCTGCCCCTGAGACACCGAGCACCGCCTGAGAGGATTTCCCTCCCCGAATGAACCGCTGCTTCCCAGGTGCGATCTCTACACCCACCCCCACAGCCAAAGGCGTGTCCGGAGTCTCATCCTGATCTGAGAACGTGCCGTTATCCTCGAGATCAAGCCATACCGATTCAGAATTAGTGTTCGCATTGGCCACAATGATAGCCTTCCTCGCTCCCTTTCTGAGGATCTCTGTCGGTACGGTCCCGACCTCTACAAACTTAATTGGCATTCAAGGATTAGAAGAACTCTGGGATTGCGTAAGCCGTTTCCCTTTCTTGGCCGGCGGTTTACTTGCCGAGTCGCCCTCAGAAGCTGAAGGCCTATTGCCTTCCGTATCTGTGCTAGGTATCTGTTTACTTGCAGAGTCACTCTCAGAAGCTGAAGACCTATTGCCTTCCGTATCTGTGCTAGGTCTCTGTTTGGGCGACTTCATGGCGCCGAGGGCCAATCGCCCAGACACACCACGGCCACCGTTCGGTCTCCTCGGTTCCTTGGACTCCTCTGCCATGGCTTAAAGCGCGTAAATTTTGAGACCAGTCGGCTGGCTGCCGCCCGTGTTGGGGATCACGACCTGGATGTTGATCTCTTCGGCGTCGAAGCTCATCGGAAGTTTGGCGACCATCGATTGCGTCGGATCCCATTCCTTGTTGTCCGCAGCGTCCTTGGTGAAGATAGGGCTGTCGCTCTCCTCTTGAACTACGTTCCCGGTCGCGGGATCACCATTATCGAAGCTCCGAGCGGTGACCACGAGCCCGAACTCCTGGCCATCGGCTGCACCTGCGAGCAGATCTCTGTCAGCGGCCGTAGTCGCCACTATCTTGAACTGTGTGCCGCGGTTGAGCTTGGTTACCCCAAGGTTGGGAAACCAGCCCGCAGGAGTGTTGTCACCCAGATCGGTGGGGGCCGCCGAAGTGCTTGCCGCCTGATTGCCAGCGGATAGCGTGATGGCCATCCGTTCGTCATTATGACTCTTGGGAAGGGCTGTGGTCATAGTGGAGAAGTGTCAGTGGTTAGCTCAGGCGGGTTAGGAAAGGATGCCATTGTAAGTGGGCATGATTCGGCTCTTGAGGATCGGCAGCGCCTCGTCTTCGGGGTCATAGACTGAAAAGTTGCGCGCAAACTGCCCATCGGCCGTTGGCTGGTGAGCATTGCCCGCTTGACCAGGCTGGTTGATGATCTGCCGGGAGCGCCGGCTCGCACTGTGTGCCTTGTGGTGCATCCAGATCCAGTTCGGATTGATTGCCGTGGGATAGGTCTCCAGGGCCCGGGAGATGACATTGTCGATGTGGAACTTTGCGCCGCCCGTTCCGAAGCCGCCTTTCTCGAGCTGGTGCGTCGGAACATTGACGATTTCGACGACATCCCATTCGGTATCCACTTGCAGGCCCATGTGGCCCCACAAGAATTGCCGCCAGATCGGGTAAGGATTCCCGTTTCCGTCGAGCTTCGAGGTTTTGTGCTTCTCATCCAGAGTAAGCATCTTGTTGCCACCCCAGGTCGTGGCCAGCCCTTGATGGTCGCCTTCAGGGCCTGGAGCGACCACCAGAAGATAGATTTTCGTCAGGTTATTCGCCGCGCCGCCGGGAAAGTCGCCGGCAACGAAATTATCGATCTCGTTCCACTCGGACTTCAGAGCGTCGATCTTGTTTGGGTTCGCGACATCGGCAAAACCGAAAAAACCTTTCGGATCTCCCTCGCGCCGCCCTTTGTAAATCTGATCGCCGGTCTTCTCCCAGACGTTTTTCATCTGATTGGAGCGCCTGCGATCCCAAGCGCTTTGGACGCCGGCCGTATTGTCTTCCACATCCTCAGCGATTCGATCGCTTTCCATCACGCATCCGAGCGGAAAACTCTCGGTGGACTGCCAGTCGTATCGATCCTTGGAGGGAACGAAGCCCTCACCATAGTTGATGAAGATATCGCCTTTCCCGCGCTCCTTCAGGACTAGAGTCTCATAGGTTTTCCCTGAGTGCAGCTTCGGGGGGAGGACTTGGAGCTCCGGGATGTCTTCGGTTGTCGTGTCGATGAGCCGAGTCTCGCGACGAGTGGCTCCGGTGACCTCGAAGTCATAGAGATTGAGTTCTTGAGGCATGATTCAGTGCTAGTTGAACTTGAGGAGAGACGGAGATTGGGTCAGACCGAGATCTGGTGCCGACGCGCGCGAACTCGAGGAAACTCGTTCCCTCCGAGCTTGGGCTGATGATCAAATGCGGCGGAATCAAAGCTGGTCTCGTTGCCGTAGCGCATCTCCATGTTGCGGAGAGCTCGCAGGCCGGCTTCCCCTTTAGGGACTTCATCAATGGCCCAGCCCTCGGGATTGACCTCCTTGTCGGCCTGAAACATTTGCGCATAGGTCGTGATCTTCTTGCTGCTTCCTTCACCACCTTCGTCACCGACCTTCGCACTGGACTGGACGTCATCGTCGGCGTCCGGCTGCATCGTACGCGATGCCTCGAAGTTGCCAGCCTTCAGCTCTTCGATCTCGGATTTGAGCTCGTCAATCGCACCGCTGGTTGCGTCCCTAACCGCTTGAGCGATTTCGTCCTTCGTCAACCCAGATTCCAGCGCGTCCGAGACCTCGGATGCCGGAGCCTCGGCTTCGTCCTTGGCCTTCGGAGCTTCCGGCTCTTTGGTGGGATCGGGAGGAGCCGCTTGCGAAGAGGTCTTCACCGCCTCAAGAATCTCATCCATCTTGGCGTTCTGTTCGTTCAGCCCATCGGTTTGAGCCTGGAACTGCGTGGTAAGATCAGTGAGCTGCTTGGAAAGATCGTTGAGCTGAGACGCCTGGTTCTTTGTGGTCTCTTCCAACGCCGACAGACGTTCTTCAGGTGAATTTGGCATGATATCTTGCGAGAGCGATTGCTTCGCCACGCCGTTTCCTGTCAACGGACTGCGCAAATGGGGCTCAGATCAAATCAGTGACCAGCCCGTCTCCTTGCCAGTAGGACTCCGCCCCAAACACCACCTGGCCGCGCATGGCCTCGTCCTTCAGCAGTGGCCGGCGCTCCTTGATCATCGCGACACTGCGATCATGCAGGAACTGGAGGCTCTCCTGAATCTGTTCGCGCTGCTCCTTCGTTAGCGATATGCCCAGGATGCCTGCCCCCTTGAACGTACCCTCTGCGTTCTTGATCAGATCGATCTTGTACCCGAGTTCAGCGAGCCATTTCTCCCGATCAATGTGGGTCGCCATCGTTCCGATCGATCCGACTCGAGCGCTTTCAGTGGCCAGCACCCGCCGTGCCTGGCTGCCGATAAAGTAAGCCGCACTCGCCATGAGCGTTTCGGTGCGCGCTGTCACCGACTTGAAGGAATCGACCCTCCGGACGTTTGCCATGGTTTCCAGAACGCCGGTTACAGATCCCCCCGGAGAGTCGAAATCAATGTCGATGGACTCAACCCCGCCGTCCTCGGCCGCCTCATCAAGCAGGGCATTGAAGTCATCAAGGTCGAGCATCCCAAAGTAGCGCGTCTCCCAATACGACAGCCGCTTACCGACAACCCCGTGGAAATTGAGCTTCGCGACTCCATCTTCTACTTCGTAGTTCCGAGGCCCATCTTCGTCCGCGGCATCGCCTCCCATGTCGAAGTAGTTCTCAGCCCCAGCATGTACGCGCTCCAGGAACAATGGCAGAGCTTGGTCGTAGATCAGCCATGGCTCGCCAAGAAGCCTGGGGATGTTTGGAGCGAGGACTTGCTGCTGTTGGTCGGCTGTCATTCTTCCTTGCTGGGAATCATGTTTGTCGTCTCCGTTTGTTGCGTCGCGAGGTGGGACACGGAACCGTTGGCGCCTCGCATCGAGAGCTGATCCACCCACCATGAGATATCGAGCTGCTTATCGCTGCCCTCCCAAAGCTCGTTGGCTGTCTGATAGATCTGGGCGGCCGCGCTTGCGTTCTCTTGAAGAACCTCGGGAAAGTTGGTGCCACGGGCTTCGCAGACATCCTGGAGCGAGATTCCGCCCTTCTCCAGTAGCGTGATATAGCCGCTCGTCCGGTACTTCTCATCAGCGGTGGGCCCCTCGCTGAAAGACCACTTTCCCCTCGTGAGCTGGGAGAGCTGCGATCGCTTGAATGGCAGCCGCCCGTTGTCGATCCCCTCAAGGATCTTGGCTCGCAACCAGGGAGCACACAGGCGTTTCACGACGTTCAGCTTCTGATCCTCGATGGAGCACCCGGCCTTTGAAAGCTCGAAGCGCATAGGGGCCCCACTGAGCCCAGCCGAGTCGAAGAGAATGCCAGCCGGCATCTTCAGCGACCAGGCGCCGATCCGCAAGAGATGCTTCGTCGCGTCCAAGAACGTGGCGCCCGGGTTCTCCAGCTTGAACTGGGTCATCTGCTCCTTCGTCTTCAGATACACGAGCTTCACACCATCGACGTCCTGAGTGCGGGGCGGACAGGCGCACGGATTCTTTTTGCAGCTCGTACAGGCGCCTGTCGTTGCATCGGGGCCCAATGCCGGTCCGCGATTGGCGGCGCGTGGCTTCACCGGCGCCGTTCCTGACTCGTTCTGCACGACACCAGCAATGGACGCGCCGTGCTCCATGTTCTTCCTCACATACTCCCACGAGACTCGAAGATCTCTGAACTCTTTGGCACTGTCATGGAGAGGAGTAACACCTCGATATTGATCACTGTGCTCAGGGTCCATGAATTGCGCCACGGATGGACCTGGGAGATTCTTCTCAAACACGTAGCCAGAGCCGGCCGACACCATTGGACCTTGGTCCATCTCTCGGTACTTCTGCCAATAGCGGACACGTCCACGAGCATCGAGAAGCGCACCCCCGACACGGCGAAAGCGCCTGTTTCCCTGCCTCTTGCCTTGGTGCGGCTGCAACAGGAATTCATCGGCCCCTGTGATTGACCCGATGAGATCGCCGCGGACCGACTGCACGAAGAAGAACTTCTCGCCACGAGGAACGACGAGGCGCTCGAACGCGTCTCCGTCGATCATCGCGTCCCGCGCCAACAACCTCCAGCAGGTCGGCGCGTCGTTGCGCTGAGAGTAATCGAAGCGCTCCGCCAACATCTCTGTCTCGATGTAGCGGTTGAGAATCGAATCGACCTGGTCGTCGCCGGAGTTGGCTCTCCATGCCTTCGGCACGATGTACTTCACGATCTCGCTGATCCCGTAGCCGACGGGCGCGAAATCCTTCTCGAGCTGACGGGCGATCGCGATCAACTCTATTCGATCCGCATTGTCTTCAGCGTTGTACCCCGGTTGATGACCGCTCGTCTCCTGTTCTTCGGTGCGCCCCATATCCGCATGGGCATAGAAAGACTGCAGGTTCGGGATGCCACCCACAGCCAGTCCAAGCTTCACTCGAAGCCCGCGCAAATAATTCGACACGCGTGTCGAATTCCAAGTGCTTCGGTTCTTCATTGGGTAACCGTCAACAGCTGGTCGCTCCGCCGCGGGTCCTTCGATTGAAGGCGGACCTCTGTCTGCAGGTAGGCCGAAAGATCCACCAGGCCTCGATTGTGCATCTCGACCATGACATCGTGAAGCTGATGTTCGATGTTTCTTGGGGCGAGAGTGACGGACTGCGCACCCATGCCCACGGAAGCAACAGGGTTCTCGGCCGCCCTAATCAGGCGGTCCTTCTTTGCGATCAGTTCCTCATCCGAGAGGAGCGCATTCGTCATGGCGGCCATGCTCAGATTGCTCGTGTCAACCACCCATAATCCTTGCTTGTCAAACCCAGGACTACGGTAACTGTACGGAGCAACATGCCCTCACCAATTTCCATGTTGCGATCGGCGGTCCCGTTTGATGCCGCCATTGACGGGTATGATTCCCACCCAGTTGACGAGATTGAGCCTATCTTCGAGGGCCGAGGCTACCGCCAAATTTGCGAGGATCTCATGCAGTCAATGAACAATTGCCTGCTCTCGATCATCGAGAACGGCACGCCCGCGAAGGCCATCGGGTCTCTCTGGGGGATTGCGTCCTACCGGGACAATACTCCCGCGGAAGTACCGTTGGAGATCGATCTGGAGGAGTTACGCAATGAGCCGTCGCTTTCTTCGGCCTACTTCCGAATGCTGCCCCAGATGGCCAAGGTGGTGTCCTTTATCGCCGAGAAGCCCAATGAGGCCATGGCTGCCTATGCGGTCGGCGCACAGCTCGGCATGGAGTTCTGCGAAGGGCTCTCCCTTGAGGCAATGGGCGAGAAGTTCGGGGTCGGCCGCGCAGCCATGTCAGCCTACGTCCGGGAATTTCAAAGGAGAGGAGGCAACGAATACACTTCAGACTATCAGAAGCCCGAGTCCTCACGAAGCTCCTATCGCGAAAGTCGCTACAGGTATTTAGAGAACCAGCGACGAGCGGCATCATCCTAACAGCCCTTTGCTATGACCGGAAACCAACCAACACCAACCAACGAAATTCAGAGCACGCACCTCGCCGATCTAGATCAAGGCGACGAAGAGCTTCTAAGAGAGATCGACGTGGTCATGCCCCTAATGAAGGCGTCTCTCAAGAACACACAGGAGTCCGCAGAGCGAGCACTGCAGTTCGTGACCTACATGGGCTTCAAGTTCTGCGAGATTAAGCGCCGGCTTTCCGAGCGCGGAGTCAAAGGAGGATTCATCAGGCACATGGAAGAGAGATTCGATGTGAATCTAAAAACCATTGAGCGGTGGATGAAGGTCAGCAAGACCTTCGCTCAGTTCCTGGTCGTTGATGAAGAGGATGAGAGTGGCCTTGCCCTGTCTTGGGCGGACGATATTCCAGAGGGAATTCGGTTCTTGAGCCTTCGCCAGGCTCTCACGATCGATCCCAATGCCAGCCCACCCACGCTTCCACCCGGTCAAACGCGCCCGAAGAAGAACCTATTAGAGCACACAATGAAGTTTCGCGGCACGCTGACAAAGTTCCTGGAAGAGCGCCCGATCAACGAGCGAGATCCCGCCGAGTGCTATGAGATTGTCACGAGCCTCGATCCGTTGGTAAGCGCCTACGAAGAGGCGCGCGAGCGGTGCCTTGAGGACGAACAGTATCGGCAGGCACTTCTCGTTAACGACTAGAACCACCTACCGAGTGACAACCACCTTTGCTCTTTCTCCGTGAGCCACTGTCACTTTCCCTACGGCAGTGCCACCTGATCTCATCGCCCCATATCCAGATGGCACCTCCCACACAATCGCACATGAAAGGTAGTAGCTGCCCGCCGGGACATCGCGAAACTCAAAATTGCCCGATCCATCGGCCACGGTCTCGCGGCGATATGCATAGTAGCGAGGGTCAGGGGGAGGAGTAAGAGTCTTCCCGGATAGGAGGCTCGTAAGAATCTCGGTAGTATAGGTCGTTACGGGCACCATTTGGACAGCGTTCCCAGCACCGTATTTCACGTCACCACTTCTGGTTTTCAGGAAGGCCTGCCCTTCGATCGTTGATGTGCCCTTCCCCCTATAGGGGCTGAATTCGGATTCCCGGAACGGCATCGTCCTCCTGGCGGTCGTAGCGCAACCGAGAATTAGACAAATTAAAGTCAGAACTGCCAAGCAATGAGCCACCCTCATGAACCAATAGTTGACGCCCTGCAAGAGAAGGTCCAGCAATAAATATTGGATAAGTCTGGTGCAGTGTCTATTTCTCGGAGCCCTCAGGAGGATCAAAGAACCGCTGCATGTGCATGAGCGTGAGGCACATTGACGCACAATCCCACAAGTCATCGCGCAAATGTGAGGCTCTTTTCTGCCACAAAAACGGAACCAGCTTCTTATTGGCGTTTGCGTTCGTTCGCGGCGACGCTCGCAGGAACCGAGTTGAGTCCAGTTGCTTGCAGATCTTCTCACTCTCGGTCCACGTCATGTCGTCTTCGAGGATCTCGATGTTGGAAGGGAGCCCCCAATAGGTGCCGTCGCCATTCCTAAGGTTCCAAAGGTGGTCCATAATGCGTCGGTGCGACCAAGAATAGACGTCGATGTGCTCAGGCATTCCGCTCTCGTAGCCCGAGAAATGACTCATGTCCCAGGGCGTTGGTTCAGGCGTGTATGAGAGTCGCTCGGTACCCGTTTCGTCTCCTTCCTCCCATTCGTGAACGAAGCCGTCGTTGTTCGCGTCATCTGCGCCGCGAAGGGCGATCCAGCCATTCTGGATGATGGTGATCGGGACCTCGCACCCCCGCGTATACCCAATGTCACAGCCCGTCTGCCACGGCGGAACACGGAAGAACTCGAGGATCGCTTCTACCTCGGGCCAGGTCCTCAGCTTGCCGCACCACATGAGGCGCTGCTTCCCGCCGACGGCGCCCTGAGCGATCCAGCACCAGAGAATCTCTTTCTGGACGTCGATGCCGGCGAAGCGCATCAAGCCATACCCTTTCTCGTCGATCTCCTCCTCATCCCACTCAGGGGCATGCCAGATCGCATTCGTCCCTCCGGTGTTCTTCGTTGCTGGGACCGGATGTGGGCTTTCGACGAGTTCGTAGTCGCCCGTGATGTTTAGCTTCCGCTCGTTGAGCGCTATACCCTGCCAGGCACGGGCTTCTCGCTTGATCACGAAGTCCTCCATCTTCGCGGTGTCTCCCCGGCCGGCAACTTCGATGGCCGTGAGGTACTCACCCAGGAGATCTGCGAAGGGGATGAACCACGCCACCCACGAGTTCCATCGACACGAGTAGAATCGTCGCGGCGCTCCAGGATTGTTCGGGATGTAATCGGAACCCTCGAGGAGATCGCGCCGAATCCGCGGCTCATCTCGGTACTCGGCCGAGCAGCTTGGACAGACCAGCCGGCACGATGAAACTTGGTGCTCCTTCGAGCCCTCGTCGTCCCATTGAACAACATGCATCGAGTAGCGCTTCTTGCTCTCTTCCCCGGTGATCGGAATGAAGAGCTGCGAGCACTTGGGACAGCAGAGATGGAACTCGTCCTGGCAGCCTTCCAGCCAATCGACGTAGTACTCGTGCTCTGGTGTTCGCGGCGCCGAACTCACCCCAACGTGCTTGTGATACGGCATGGCGCCGTTGGTGCGCTTGTAGAACTCGGAGCACCGCCCTTGGGGGTAGAGCCACGGCTCGTCATTGATCACGTCGTCGAGACGATCGGTCTGAGCGGCCGTCTCGCTCGCCTCCTGCACGTAGAGCGCCGTTGGCGGCCAAGTGAACTCGGCCTCTTGCTTCCGGGTTGAGTAGCCCTTGCTTGCCTTTCGGCGCTGGTAGTCGGGCATGCGCTCGAGTTTGTTGAAGAGCCGCTTCCCAATCCGCGCTGCCTTCGGTTTTGTCCAGATCTGGTAACCGACATTGACCGGCCTCACGTTGGTCTTGTAGGCCGCACCGCCCTCGGCCACGTACGTGCCTCCACAGCCCGTTCCTTTGAGGATGAGGACCTTCTGACGTTCGTCGTCGTCCCACATCTGGAGGGGCTTGATCATCCACGGCGAATTCTTGAACTGAATCGTCTCGCCGCGGTGGACGCCCTCAGTAAGGCGAAGGTGCGTCTCCAAATACGGCACGATCGCCTTGGTGCGCGATCGCCAGATCGTCACATCCCCCTGAGCGGCGCTGGCCTTCATCAAACCTTCGTTGCTTCGCCACGAGGCTTCCTCAGTAGCTCGTCATGTGGCCAATAGCGCACTTTGGACCCGGTGTAGTTGCACGGAGGGATCCGAAAGAGCCACTTTAGGATCCTCGCTCGCCATCCGCTAGCTATGATACACACCTGCAGCGGGTGAAAGCCTGACATGTACGCAAAGTGCTCGGGAGAAACCGTTCGCGCTTCAAAATGAGAATTTCGACACTGATGTGCCTTGATCATCCAATCGGGGTGTTCTGTTCGCTCTTTCATTGTTCTGGAGTTTCATTTATCGGGAGCTATGCTCGCTCACATGGCCCTCGCCAGGTCGCTTCATGAGTTCTGATATCCACAGCTCTGACAGGCGCCTCCATCTGTCGGGATGGATACACCGCAACTGCAGCAGAGGCGGACCGGAGGGATCTGTGCAGCAACTCCCATTATCTTACTGCTGATGTGAGCGAGCTCGCCACAGAAGTGCTGCACGAGCGCCGTCTGAATAATGTCTGGCAGGCGGGATTTCATCTCCTTCACGGTATTCTCGAGCAGCTTCTTCACCAGTTCGTCGGATTCAACGAACTTTGACACCCGCTTATTGTAGTGGTTGAGAATGTCCTCCGAGAGTTTCTTGAATAGCAGGCTTCGAGTCGTGTCTTGCTCCTCAGCCGTTTTCAGCCGCTTGACAACACTCGGGTTCTTCAGCGCATCCTCACGGGTTTCAAAGCGTTCCGTCCTTCTATACTCTGTGATTCCGTCACGCATGATCTCCGCCAGAGCCGCTTCCCTCAAGGACGCTCGCTCAGCAGAGGGTTCGGTGAGAATGAACTCGCGACCAAGGTTTTCGGCGAGCTTCGCTTTCGCCTCCTCGGTCATCGCGCCAAAGACCTCCTCGATTGTTAGGGATAGGCCTTCAGGTGTATCGATGTTGATTGTGACTTGCATGTTGTCGGTTGGGTTTAATGTTGGGCCGATTGCACGACCCCTGGTCTCATTCCCTCTGCCACGGCTTCAGCCAGCCAGAGGGGAAACTTCTTGTCAGCGCACGCTGCATCACAGCTCTCGCTGACCTTCTCGTAGAAGAGCCTCTTCGACTTTTGTCGGATCTCTCGGGCATCACGGGGATCGCGCAGTTCGGTCACGAGCATGGCGAATCGATCGAGGAACGCCTCCTCAGCGTACCCAAACGCTTGGCCGATCATCGTCAGGAAGGCTTCGACCTCAGACCGGTTCATCACCTCGCCCGAGTCGCGCTTGTCCTTGTCGATGATCCGCTCGAACGCATGGAGTTGCTTCGCCAACGCCAGCCAAGTATCCATCGTGAGCTTAATGCTCTCTGGGTCATTGGCTTCGTAGGCCTTCATGAAGTCGGCGCCGGCCTGGACCTCCATGGCCTCCAGTCGTGAAAGAGCGTGTGATGCTCCTTTCTGAAGCCCCATCTCTTCCGGATCCCCACGGCCCGCTCCCTGCGATGTCGCCTGCCCGGCCTTGAGCTTGCCATACCAGATCTTACATTCGGCGATCGGCCAGCCCCTGGTTGTGCGCTTTGGGAAGTTAGGGCTCTCGAGATACTTGTTCAGCGTCTTTCGATCGATCCCCATCTGGGCCGCCAGGTCGATCTTGCTCTTCGCGAACTCCGGCTCCTTGCCCGTTACGCCAGCTTGCTGGAGAGCTCGATGCTCGTTCAACCACTCCATCTCGGCGGCCGTCAACTTCTTGCCGTCGCCGACCTTGGCGAGAAGCCGATCCATCTTCGCCCTGGCCCGCATCTCCTTCTGAGTCATCTTCGGGAGATCGTCGACGGCTTCTTTCTCTTCGTCGGTCCGGTAGTCGGCGGCCGCCCAACGTCTTTTGATCTCACGGTCAGGGGGCGGCATGATCTTCCCAGATGAGGCCGCTGGCACCGCACACATCACATGGCCAGGGACCGCACGACGTGGAGGGATACGAAGTCAGATCTCCAGCTGTGCCAGGCGGGCGACTGACCAGCTTGGATCCGAGGCAAACCGGGCATTTGTGAGGCGTGCCGCGTCCTGCTTGGGAGCCTCGTGCCATCTGGGAACGCCCTTCGAGATGCAGCCACAGCCATCTATGGCAAGCGACCGCCTGATTCAGAAATCGATACTCGCTCAAAAACTCATTGCCGTAGAAGAGGACAGCGGCCACGATCCGAGCACCCTGGAAATCTATTTGGCCGAGAACGAATTCGCCAGGCTCCGGTCGGAATCTCTCAGCGTCATTCCAATGCTCGATGGGAGGCAGGCTGATTGTGGCAGCCCCTTCCTCGCATGGGGGAAACGATCCAAACGTAGTCTGCAGGCGGTGCGTGGCCATGCCTCCCACGACTGGCCGAGGGATTCCTGACCGCAACCAAAAACCATCAATGGCCACAGCCAAGAGCAGTAACCAGAGGTAATTATGACTACAATAGCCAGTATGGCAGATGTCCCGATGGGGAAGGGTTGGTTTTTCAACAAAAGTTTCCCCTTTGTGTGGTGCGGAAACCTGCTTCCTAACAAGCTATCACTAGTAGATTCCTTAGGTGGGGTGGTTGTTAGTCTTCGCGCTATCATGACCATATTACGCGAGATTCGATCACACCTCTAGCATCGTGCAACTACGCATTCCGATCTACTATGATAGATCCACCCATCAATCACATGGCTCTCTTTAGTTAGGCAATTATCGAAGATGCTACTTGCCATACCTAACTGAGCATGCTCTTATATGAGCCATCCCGTGCACGCGTTCGCCCAAATGAATCGCCATTAATCTTCATCGCGGGCTCAGGCCACGCGGAAACATCATGCCGTAGCGCTGCCCGACTCGCAACTACCAGCGTATCGCCCTACTAGCCCTGCGAGGCGGCCTTGCTGCCTTTGGCGTGTAGTTCTCATCGTGGACATTCTTCTGGCAAACCGGGCACCACCATTTGCCAGCCGTGGATGAATCAACCAGATGGATCGTCTTGCCATCATGCTCCCAACATTTCTGGCAGTATGGGCCTTCGCGACTATCGCCCTTGACCAGCCAGCAATAAGGGGATTCGAACACCATTGCGTCCCGCATCTCCATCAATTCAGTTAATCGGGAAATCTCGCGATCCTTTTCCAATACTTCTTCCTTAGCATCGATAAACGCTAGCTTGGCCTCCGTCAAGACTCCCAGAAGTTCCGCAAGCCGATACTGATTTGCCGCCTCCTCGGCTAATTCGCCCGCATCCTTGAGGGCTTTGAGAATATCCAATCCCGTCTTAATCGACGCCAATCCCGCGCTAATGCTTGAACCATCCATGTAGCAAGATGACACACTCCGAGAGTCCTGCAATCCCATCCGGCGTCTCGCAGTTCCGCGGTAGAGCCTCAGAAAACGTTACGTTGTTCGATCCTCCAGTCCCGGAGAAGAAACCTGCGCCGACTTCACCTTCGATCGACCGGTTGCGTATGCGCCGGCCACGACCGCGTTCGCGGTGATGGCGCCAATGATCGTCGCCGAATCGATCGTGATGCCATACTTCGCGAGGACGGCCGCGGCGATCGGAAGCAGCAGGTTGAGCGCCAGGACGATCCACGTGTACTTGGCTTCCGACGTGTGAATCCCCGGCGTGATTAGTTTCATGGTCGTCTGGGCCATGTCTCCCACGCCTCTCCGGGGAAGCTGAGTTCGCAAGTGGTTTCTGACGAGGGTCACTTCGTGGTGAAAGAGCAGAAAGTCGAGAACCCGAACATCGGTGAACCAATCGTGAGCTTCACGACAATGGTCACTCAGAAGGGAATCGATTTCCTGATCCGGAAATACGGGTGAATCGTTGATTCGCTTCATGGAGCTACATTGGTCATGTGCTACAACAAGCGATTTGACGCCCTTTGCTAGGGACCACGCAGTCTAGGCGGCAGATGCTTCGCGCCGCTCAGTTTCGCGCCGTTCAAATTCGCCCCTCCGAGATCCGCTCCCCTCAAATCCGCTCCAGCCAGATTTGCTCCAGTCAGATTTGCATCACTCAGATTTGCTCTTTCCAAATCCGCTCCGGCGAGATTCGCACCTGTCAAATCTGCGATTGGCAGACTGGCACCACGCAGATCGACATCAGTCATGTTAGCTTTCGTCAGATCCGCTTTAGTCAGATCGGCTTCAACCAAATCGGCTCCAACCAGTCGCACCGATCTCAGGCTAGCTCGAGAAAAGATCGCCTTCCTCAGATGGGCATAACTCAAATCAGAGCAGTCTAAATTTCCGCCGCTCAGGTCCTGCATACCAAGTTCTAGCCCAACTAGTGATAGATTCGTCAAAGCGCCAACAACTGCCGACGGATCCCCATTGCGTCTCTGACCTCTGACCTGATGCAGCCAACAGCCGACACATTCACGATGTTCCGTCGACCACTCCAGGTGCGCTCGTTGCCCCGCGCGAAGCCCACACGCGCTATGAGCAGCTAAGAGCGTCTCCTCAGCATTGTTACGCCTGCGCAACATCTCGCGAAAAGAAATCGCCCCAAGCTCTTCCATTGGTGTGCTGTAAATTACCGCATGTTGCCATAGCTGGGCGAAAGTTCTCTGCCATGAACTCGCTTCCCTAGCAGAAGCCTGTAATCGCACTTCGCGACAAAGGAACTCATACCGGTAACTGTCAATTGGTGCCTGGCCGGTAACCTTTGCCCACTCAACGAGCGCCTGCCGATGATCGTATCCTCTGTCGAATGAATCTTGTCGCGACTCGCATTCTTGGTGAATTCGACGCATGAGGCGGAGAATGCGTCGAGCAGCCAGATGCTCCCCAAAACTCTTGTGCGTAAACTCGTAGGTTTCGTCTCCCTGGGCCTGCTTGAAATAGAACGCCGCCAAAAGAGAGGTCACTCCTTGCTTTGCCCCCTCGGTTACCTTTTCGAGCAACGAAGTAAGGCCACTATCAGAGCAATGTTCAACGATTGAAGAAACAGTGGTCTTGCGCCCATCTCCATGCCAAGTTGCCAGCGCTATCTCTTCTAACACTCGAAAAAATTCCTCTTCGCTAACTTCAGCAATCGCACGATGCTGCCTAACGAGGCGGTTTTCCCAGCCCCGGGCCCAAACCCCTCTGATCAATTCCTGATAAACCTCGTTGCGTGTCGTCGAGTCCTTTACATTCATTCCTCCCGCCGTTGCCAGGGCCACGAGGTAGTTTAGCAGCGGCTCGGCAGTTATTTCGTCCAGCTGCTCGCCCTTCATTTCTTTCGGCATCTCCTGGTAATCTCGGCCTGAAGCCTCTCCATAGTGCCTCCACCAGTCGTCACGTTGATCATGGCGGAGCCTTTCATCTGCGTCAAAGAGCTTCTCTTGCCTACTTTCGGCATCATTTCGATACCTCGAAGCCTGGATAACGTAGGGCAACATTTCTAGATAACACCTATCTTCCCGGTGAAAGTTGCGGAGCGTATTCACTACCAGCTCGCGCCCAGTGAGAATAATGCGTAGTCGTGTCGTCAGAACGTTGGCCTTATGGAGAGGCGCAAGCAGCGATCGCACGAATCCGGCCGCCACCTCGCCGCCGACCCTGCCAGACTGCGCAAGCTCATCGAGGCCGTCAAAAATGAGCAAGACAGACTGACCATCTTTCTCAAAGCGAAGCGGGTTGTAGGACAGTAGCGCCGGAGGCTCGGCGAGAAACTTCTCGACGCCCTCAACCAAGCTATCTTCACTGGGATCGAAATGGTGCAGAGGCACCATCAAAGTCATGATATTTTTCGCCGAAAACTCAGCTGCGTGATCGGCGGCAAACTTCTTGCAGAATGAACTCTTACCTGAACCTGGGCCTCCTGATATCACCCTCAGGGCATCGCTCTTCTTACAGTTCAGTGCCCACTCCGCTAGATTCTGATCGAGGTCAACGATATGACGTTCGAACTTCGGCTTCGTTCGCTGTTCTTCCTCCCTCGGCTTCTTTCCCTTAGCCTTGATCGCCCTACGATAGCTGGCACGCGTGGGAATATATACACTGTTGAGGGAGAAAGACTCCTCGAACATTGGCTGCTCGATCTGCTGCTCAAGAAAGGAAAGATACCGCTGCCAGCTCCGCTCGTCCCGATCAGCCTTTGTGAAAGGCGTCTCAATTGCTTGAGCGACTGCCTTGTAGGCATCCCACCTTCTTCCCCATTCCTGATTCAGCTCTAGTATGAAATAGCTGGATAGGCGAGCAGTTGTCGCCGCAGCCCGCTCCTCCTCGAGCCCGAATGTGACTAACCAATCACGAAACGGCTCACGATATAGCTTGAGCAGCTCACACGATCGTGGATCATCAAAAAATAGATGATTGATAGTGACCTTGTGGCCTTCTAGAACTACATTAAGCTTCTCCGCTAGCGGCTCGATCTTGTCCTTGTCGACAGGGTTGAGATGCGTCCCTTTCACCGCTTCCTCCACTAGCCGATCAGTAGCGCTCGTGATCGAGATGAAGATCAACTGCCAGGCAAGCTCCTCCGGCTTCTCCTCTTTGAGCCTAATGCTTCCTATCGTGTCGATAACGGATTTGCTAGCACCAACCCACTCGCTTGCGATTCCCGAGATGACCGCCTTGCCAAGGTTGGTGAAGAAGTCCTTGAAGCTGACCTTAATCGCCCGATTCAGGACGCCGATGGGCTTTGTGATCTTGAGTTCTGCCATGAAATGAAACGCTCCCGATCGATTTAGAGCCCGTACCCGGTGTGTTTTAGCGTCCCCTTGTGTGTGTTAGAAAGGGTCTTGTAATGATCGGAAAAGCTGGCCACCAAATGATACGGGTAGCTGAATACGACTTTACCATTTCTGATTCGCCATTGCTTTGCCCAAGAGCCACTTGCTCTCTTAGGCGCCTTAAGGTTTCGTGAGCTATTTCGGAAGACGTGAGCTGAATTGTCCCGCTGGCTTCGCCATGTTGACCCCGTTAGATAATAGGTTAGAAGCTCGTCCCTCCAACTAGCATCGATGTCTCCCGTGGCTTCCATGTACCGGATAATCCAAACTAAGGTCTTCTTCCTACTCGTTGCATCCGGCTTGTAGGCATTCCAGTGCTTCTTAATTGTAGGAATGTCGTATCCAGGTAGGTACTTGCTGTTCTTCGCCATTTCCCCGAGAGCGAGCCTTGCCGCGGGAATGATCGAGTTGTCCCTAGGGCGGCCCTTACTGGATGGGGCAATGGCTGCTCTCCGCTTGCCCACCACCCCATCAACGATGTATTTGTCAATGTAGTCCTGGTCGGCTTCAGAAAGCGCATCGTAGTACAGCTCGAAGACCTTTCCGTCCTTTCTCTTGATCCTGGCCGCTTCCCGAGTCTCGTCGTAAGAAAGCATCCTGGCTTTGAGTGTCTTGCCTTCCTTGTTGGTCCAAGTCCTGACCGGCTCCTGGGCTTGAGCGCCTAGCGCCGCCACTGCGAAAATTAGAGATACCATCTTAATCATCCCGACTCTGTGTTGGTTGTAGCGATGGTGGGGCTACGCACCCATTCGAGCCATTACAAACAAAGTTGAAATTTTCGCGTTACCTTCAACGAAGAATTGCGATGGCTACGGTGCCCTTCCCTCAACCTCCGCAGATTCCACAAGCACTCCCGACGTCCTTGCCACAGTTGCGCCCATATTTGGTGTTCTCGAACCATCGGCAACCCGCGTTGTGACGCACGTTTGAATCGGTATTGAGCCAATACGATCCACCATTCGCACTCTCAGAAGGCTTCGGCATCAAAGCATTGGCGCCAGGAACACGGCTACTTGATGCCGGGCACAAGATGGTGCGCTTGGTCTTCGGACACTCAATCTGCGTCCCTGGAAGGAGGCCCGTGATATCGATGTAGGGTCCCTCCTTGGAATACGGGCTCACAACCAAATGGCTGGCACCCTCGACAGGTATCGCGCTTGGATAACGTGGGCTCTGAGTAAGTGTCGGGCGAGGAGCTGCTATCGAACGATGACTCGAACTCGGGCGCTGACTTGATGTAGATTGGTAGCCAGCGGATCGAGGAGCCCGTTCGCTTGAAGTTTCGGGGGCCAACTCGTGCGGTTTGGCCTGATGCTGCTGTGAAAGCTCTGCAGCGTAGCCGGCAGTCTGAGGATTCCTCGCAATCTGCTCCCATCGTCTCTGATGGTAAGTATCGCAGGAGCACACAAAGACGAGCGCGCACAGCATCCAGACTCGCAAATCAACGTAGGCCATCGGTCGCATATTCCTCTCTCTCTGAGATCATTGACGGAAAGCGAGGCAACATCAAGACTCGATCGATCTCTCAGGCGACTCCTAGCACATCCCCTCCCAGACCACCTCAAACTCCGGATCCTCCAGCACCTTGATCCGCCAAGAGGGGTCGGCATCGATCACCCTGGCGATCGCCCGTTTCGCGCCTGTCACGTCTCCAGCACGCGCCAGACACGCTCCGAGATGAAACCAAAGGCTCCGGCCACTTGGGATTGGAATCCGTGAGCCCCTCGGCCAGCCAGAGAAGCTTCTCCCATCTGCAGGTGGCCCTGAGGATCCGAAGCCGCATCGCCATCGCAGGCTGGGAGATGCGCTCGCGTTCCGGTAACTCATCGAGCGCCGCCCAGGCATCCTCGAACATGCCGAGATCGAAGTAGCCGTGGGCTTGGTCCATGGCGGAAGCATCTCGCTCGTGTCCGGAGATCTCAAGTTCGAGAAACTGATGGACCGATGATGCCCAATCGCTCAATCATCCAGTCCACCAATTCTAAAAATGTGAGAAAACCGATCAGACCCTGATTTAAAGTGGTATCCCTGAAGCTCGCCTCCTCCGATGGTTGCGATATAGGGGGGATCAACCGCCAAGTTTACCATAATTTTTCGCTTGGATTCTCCCCAATCGGCGAACCTCGACAGCATGGCTTCTGGAGCCATTCGAAGGAATGTTTCTGCTTCTTTCTTTCCCAAGGATCTTTCTAGCTGATCATCGAGTCGCAAGCGTGCGTCTGAGTGCTCAGTCATTGCAGGAATCTCCAGCACACAACGCTCGTCAGACTCAGAAATGATTTTTGCAGTCCGCGCTTCGTGTTTCGTCAATTCTTCCCGAAATTCAGTCAGCGATCGTGAGATCGTCTGTAACTGAGATAAAGAAAGATCCTGGAGCAATTGCGTGAATGGCTCGGAGACTGCATGGCCAAACAACTCGAGTTGCAAATCGCGAACAGCCTCGTCATGGTGTGTCGGATTCGAGCTGGCCTCCTCACTGAGTTCAATCTCGAATTTGGGCGCGGCACCCAAGATGGCCGAGAAGCCTGTGTGCCGATCTGTCGTCTTCTTACCTTGGGCGGCATCAAGGTTTCTCGTCCCGGGTGTGATAAACATCACTGAGCTAAACACACCCAGAATCAATCCTAACAAAAAATAAACAATCCTACAATCAATTTTCATTTTCATCAAAATATCGGTTGCGCACCTTTCCTGGGGCGATCTCGATGCGATATTGACCTCGGCACATATCGGGTTGGTTCTCGTTCCGTTAGCAATGGCCAGATTCGGAGTGTCATCGACGATGGCATGCATTGGAGAACTGGCAAGTGAATCAAGCGCGATGCAGGCAATCAAGAGAACTAGCTTCGGCTTGAGATAGCAGCTCTCAACCTCCGCAATTGGCTCCTCTGCCGATCCCCCATCTTGTCGCTCTTCCCCCTGTTCAGCCCATCCGGACAGCTATCTTCGGAAACCGCCCATTCTCCGGAACCCAACTCGCTTCTTGGCAGCCCGTTTCTTCTTGGCGGCCTTTTTGACAGCCCGTTTCTTGGCAACCGCCTTCTTGGCAGCCCGTTTCTTCTTGGCGGCCTTTTTGACAGCAATCGTTACCGTTTCTAACATATCAAGGGCTCTTGATAGCGATTCGGTCTCATCAGGTGAGATTGATTGAGCCTTCTTCAACTTTGCCTTCGCTGAATAGATGTTCGGATTTATTGCCAACAATTCGGCAATTGCTTCTGACACCAGTTTTCCCGCGCGCCGGTCATTCGCACTAACCTTTCGACCGCGCACAAGAGATTGAATCCCCCCGGTCAAAACGTCGACTAGTTTTTTGATAACGATTAGTTCCATGCAGCTTAGCAAAGCTGCCAAAACTTTCTGCTACCAACAAGCTCGAATATCAATATTAACCAGATTCTTACGCAGCCCCCACGAATCGATGGCCCCCGGCTCCGGCGAGCAGAAAGAGGCCCCCGCCCGCAAGCGGGAGCCTAAACTCCTCCCATCCAAGCAATCGCGAAAAATCGGCCAAGGTGACGCGAAAAATCGAGAAAGTTACGATTTCTCCTAAGGTCCAAGCTTTGAATGAGTTGTGACGGACGGAGACCTCAGCACCGGCCCCAAGATCCCTGGTAGAAATCAAGGGGCCGGCTTGATGATAATACCGAGGCTAAGAATATAGCGGTTAAAGGTTTCGTCAACGAATTCTTTAGACGCTATTTTCCCGGGCAGGGCCCTGGCTTCACAATTACGGCAACTGCGACGTAGGTCCCTGCGAGTCAAACCCGAGCGAGGGCTACAAGACAAAGGCCTCGTGCAATTCGGGCATCGCACCCGTGGGCAAGAATGCAGCCGACCGCGACCAGCTCACACTGAAGACCGCGAAGAACGGGATCTTCTCCTTTCGGTTCCGGTTACTCAGGATGCCGTAGTGCCGGATCTTGATGAAGCCCTTGGGCAGCACGTGCAAACTCAGACGTCTCAGAAAAACCTCCACGTCCAGGGTCATCCCCTCTCGTTTAGGCGGCTCCATTGTACGGCCTCAGAACGGTTCCTCGATTCTCAGTCTAATAGGATTCGAATAGATGATCTTCACTGGATCATGATTGGAGAGACGATCATAGATAAAGCTACCAACGGCCAGCGGGATGTATGGGAGAATGTTGTAATAGCAAGAGAACATCCAGGAGCGCACCTTGGATTCGGGGATCTGATAACTCGCTGCGAGCACAACCTCCCCATCGACCCAGTCATCGGGCATCAGAACCGTGTCAGTGAATGAGAGCGACTCTCTAAATGGGACGAATCCCGCTTCTGAAAATACAAGCCCTACCCGATAGCAACTGGAACCATTTGGTGGGGATCCTCGATAGTGAATAACATCTTTCGCGGTGTCTTTAGAATCGAGCACCCAAAGCACTGGTGACCAGCATGCTGGATCCTCTATACTCATAGGATCAACGTGTGAAAACCATCCATACTGAAGACGATTCCGGCGAATCTCTGCGCTTACGGTGATCTCACGACCCGAGATTGAAACATCATGGACTATGAGGGCCGGGCCTCGGTGATACCAGAGAAGCAGGGCGACCAAGACAAGAACAGCGACTGCCACTATTGCCAATATCTTCCTCCTTCTCATGCTCATGATTATCAGTCTCGTAAACATCCTGTCAATCGACGAGCGCTTGACCCTATCCTGTTTAACATTAGCCTAGTGGTAGATCTGTTTAACACAAGAGAGCTATCGGACCCTACATCTTGTGCCGCTTCAGAACAAGCGACTTACGACAGCGCCGCAACAATTCCATTCCCGCATCTAGGCTTAAGGCTTCGGCTGAGTATTTTGACCCTACGCCGTGACGCAAGAGTCGATGGTCGAGCCAACTGAAGCGCTCTGGAACATGGCGCCGCCCTTTGCGGGACGCGCACGTGGGGCGTGGCATCACGATCGAGCACTTCCGACGTTTCATTGACCACCTCATGGACACTTTGAAAGACCACGATCTTTCCGAAGAAGACGCTTACGATATCATTAGCCGGTTGAACACGTATGCCGATGAGATCATCGGTGACACCAAGAACGGCTGACGCTTTGACGATGATCAACGAGGTATCTTGGCAGCATTGGTCGCAAGGTCCCAACCGGAAAAGGCTCGCGCAGAGCCCGCGGATTGCCGTCCCAGCGCAACTCAGACCGCAGGAGCGGCAACTCCGTCAGAGTGCTTCCCGGTTCAGGTGCCATGTTACTTTTTAGATTTCGTTCGGAGGCGAGCTGCGATTTCGTCACCGATGCGTTTTAATCCAGAGTGTTCGCCCGTTCTAAACGCCTGGACCAGCTTTCGTGCGCGGACGGTTTCTTGTGAGAACTCGGATTCCGGAGCCCGGTGGTCGCCGAGAGCTTGCCGGGCCAGGTCGTCGGCGAGCTTGAGGGTAACGAAGGGGTTGCCCTGGAACGCTCCGTAGAATGTTAAGGTGCTGGACGAGAGTGGGTCGCTTTGAACGTAGTAGCGGTCGGCTCGCGGAAGGTAGTAGACGACGGCTTCGAGCCCGACGGGGAAAACGATGACTTCCTCACGGATCTCGAAGCTGAGTGATCCGGGGGGACGCGCTTCCCAGATCTCCGCGGGCTCGCCGGCTCTGGTGGTGGCTGGCGCCTTCGTCAAATCGATGCCGCGAAAGGACTTGGCGGCGAGTGCCGGTTTGGAACTCATCTTCGCCCGTGCGGCTGTCTTGGAGACCTTGTGGCGGGTGCCTCGCACAGGATTGGCCCCACCCTTGGTGTCGATCGGGAGGACTTCATAGTCGTAGATCGTGTCCTCGAGGCGAAGGATCCGGTGAATGCGGAACCCGTTGAGTATCACATGCGTGGCGGTGGCCTCCCACTGTCCGCCATTGGTGCGGCCGTCGTCATCCGATTGCCAAGTGCCGTCGTTGTGGAACGTGATGGTGTGTCCTCCGTCTCCGGGTGAGCGCCAGGTGCCTAACAAGAGCTGGCGATTCTCTTCATTGGCGTCGGCAAAGAGGAGTTCGCCCAGTTCCTTGGGAATGACGTTGCCAGGATTTTGGTAGTGGACCCGGCCACCCCAGATTCCCGATTCGTCGTAACTCTTCAGCTGGGCAATGAAACTGCCATCATCCCACCAGCGGATGGAGGCGCCCAAAGGGTCGAGGAGTTTGTTCTTCAGGTTCCAAGTCCCATGAAAGCGTGCCAGGCGAAACGACGGAGGGTAGGCGCTGACGGCGCGGTAGCCTTTCTCATTCCAGTGGACCTTGGTGAACGATCCGTTAGGCGCGAAACGAACCCAAGTCTCATAGCCACTGCCCCGGACGCCGTATTCACCGTCTCTCGCCACCCAGACACCTTGAATTCGCTGACGATCAGCCGGATCATCCGGGGATTCGGTGGCGAGCTGCCTTTGGAGCTCCTCGTTCGCTGGATCCGCCTTGGTGAGGCGCAAGTCCTCCCGGCAGGGCCGCAGGCGATGTAAGATCGGCACCGTGGCGTCCCAAGTGAGGTGAGCATCGAGTCCAACGATGATCTCTCTGGGATCTTCCGAACTCACTCCCCAAGTTTCAACGGTGCGGAAATAGGTGTCTTTCTCCGATGGCTTCACCTCGATGTGCTTGCCGTCCGGAGTGAAGCGGTGCCAATTCATGCGTTCGTCTCTCCAGATTCCGATGAGAGGGGAATTTTCGTCGATGGACACGGGAGGCGTCAGATCCGGTCCGCGGTTCGTCAAGGGCTTGGCCGTCTTGGCAGGGGATGCTGTGTTGACAGGGGCGGTCGCGCTCTCTTCGACATTGCCATCATTCTCATCACGATCATCGGCGAGGCTGAATTGCACGGTGCCTGCGACGGCGGCCATGGACACGGCGAGAATGGTCGTGAGCCCGGCTTTCCACGGAGCGGGAGACGGGCTTGCATCTGCCTGGCGTCGCTTCAGTAGCCGCAGTCGTTTAATGATATGTGAGGGTTTTGCCATGCCGACTCCTACATTGGCCGGGCGATTCCTCCCGCAGACTGTGAGGGCGATTTGTGCCAGGGCGGCGGAATAGCCTTCTGGATCTTTGACGGCGTCTGCGGCGGCGGCGTCACTTGCGGCTTCGCAGGCGAAGAGATGTTGGCGGCGCATGAGCCAGCACAGGGGATGAAACCAGAGGGCGATGGCGAGCCAATCCATGAACCACAACCAGGCGAGATCCCGCGAGCGTAGGTGGGCGATCTCGTGGGCGAGGATGGCATCCATATTGGGATCGTCCGGATTGGGTAGAAGAATGACAGGGTTTCTCACGGAGGCGGTGCACGGGCTGGCCACTTCACGAGAAACCAGGACCACCGGCCGACGGGGACAACGCATCTTTTCGGCCATCCCGGCGGCGAGCGACGAGAGCGCTTGCGGAGCGCTCGTGGAACGTCGTCGTAGTCGTGTCAGAGCGAGGTAGTTTCTCGTCCATCTGGCGAAGAGGCCGAGGGCGACCATCGCCCAAATTGTGGTGAGCAGGCTTTTGAGAGGGAGGGATCGCGGCCCGGCGGCATTCGAGGGTGCCGGCTTTGGTGTCAGGGGCGTTGTGCCCGCTTGCGTTCCCTCAGCGGGGGCCAATGGGTGACCGGAAACGATTCGTTCTTCGGGCCCGTTTTCAGGGTGGACCGGGAGCGATTCCCGGAGCGGCGCGGGCGGAACGGGTGCTTCGACGGCGGCTTGCTTGATGGTGATGGATGGCAGAGACATGTCCCAGGCGGGGAGAGTGATGGAGGCCACGGCAGTGACGATGACGCCCATCCAGGTTCCTCGCCAGAAGTGCACTCGCCACCGGGGATGACTCCATGTTGCCACGAGATGCAGGGTGCAGGCGGTGAGCAGAACCAAAGTTACTTTCAAGAGGAGGAGCCATCCCGGGCCCGCGCCTAACAAGGCTGTGGTGACGTTGTTCATGATTCCCTCCTCTTGTCTGATCGTGATTTCGTGAGAGATTCCAGTTCGCGGATCTCATCATCGGTCAGCTTTTCCGTTCGGATCAAATGAGCGATGAGCGCCGCGGGAGAACCGCTGCAGAAGATGTCCGAGAGTGAACGGGTGAGGTTCTTCAGGGCTTTGTCACGGGAGCGTTTGGGCCTGTAAAAATAGGCTTTTCCCTGCATCCGACGCGTGAGATGGCCTTTCTCAGTCAGGATACGGAGGACGGATCGCAGAGCAGCATTGGTCGTTGGGCGGTCGAGGTGATCTAAAATGGCCGCGGGCTTGAGTTCGCCGTGCTTCCACAGAACGCGCATGACCTCCAGCTCCGCCGGGGTGAAGGCGTCCAGATCTGGTTCCGGATTCTTCATGTGAAGATTTTCCCCCAGGTGTGAGGGGAAGGCAAGCGAAAAAGTGAAGATTTATCTTCATATTGGCAATGACGTGCTTTGCCTGTGGATTTGCCGGCGACGATCACCCGAGCCCTTCGGTCTCGTTTAGGAAACTCGCAGAGAACATTTCCGCCCCGAATCCGTAGTACCGCTTGAGGGCCAACCGAGGTCCGATGCGGGTTCCCGGCCGCCAAGTCAACAGAGGTCGGGGCCCGCTAAATTGGCCAAATGGTTGGGCTTCCGTGGAGCCTCACTCCTCGGCGATTTTCCCCAGCTTCGGCTCCGGGGCAGGCGCCCCAGCTCTCTCCACCCGAAGCGCCTTCACCAAAAACTCGACCTGCGCCTCAAACTTATCATGGTCACTCTTCAATCCACAAAGTCTCC
>JANQJH010000125.1 GCA_028281705.1 Verrucomicrobiales bacterium | reverse complement strand
CTATCCCGGCACTGGAGCCCGGGAGGAATCCGGAGCCGGGATAGAGCGGCCACTGATGGGTGCTAAAGAAGTGGACCGTGGCGTCGCGGTAAAAGATATCTTGTGTGCCGTTTCCGTGATGGACGTCCCAATCGACGATGGCGACGCGGTTGACGGCGTCGTGCTGTTGCGCGTGGCGGGCGGCCAGGGCGGCGTTGTTGTAAATGCAAAATCCCATCCCCTGGGCAGGCGTGGCATGATGGCCCGGGGGCCGGACGACGCAGAAGCCGCGCTTGATATCCCCGCGGAGAACGGCGTCGACCGTCTCGCAGACCGCGCCGGCGGCATGCCTCGCCACGGTCAGACTCTCGGCGCAGACGGCGGTATCGCCGGTGCTCAACTGGGTGGCGCCTCCCTCGATCTCTCGGGTGGCGAGTTTGATGTAGTCCGCCGAGTGGATGAGGGTGAGTTCGGCGTCGGTGGCCTCGCGCGGCGTGATGGTTTTGCAGGACGATGTTAGTCCCTTCTCAGTCAGCCGTGCGGTGATGGCCTCGTAGCGAGCGATCTGTTCTGGATGCCCGGGGCCGGGATCGTGACGGGCGAAAATGGGGTCGAGGACGAGGCCCACGGGGGCGGCGGGTTTGGGAGAGGCGGCTTCGGGCATGGCGAGTTCAGCATGGCGAGAAGTGGCCGCCTCGGTCAATCGCTCTCGGAGACTCCGGAGCAGAATTCCACGTTGCTTTCCCGGAAGGAATCTTTAGGCTCAGCCGCTCGGACCGATACCGTCCGGGACCATTCTTGCTGTAACTATGAAAGATAAGAAAATCGCATTTGTCGGGATTGGCCGCATGGGCTCGAACATGGCGCGCCATCTTAAAGATCAGGGATACACCGTTTCAGCGGTGTCCGATGTCAGCGCGGAGTTGACCCAATCCGTAGCCGAAGAGTTGGGAGCCCAGGCCTGTGCCAAGCTGGCCGATGTCACGGCGGCGGCAGATATCATCATCACGGTGGTTTCCGACGATCAGGCGATGTACGACATCTTCACCAATGAAGGGGACAATTTGCTTCAGGGAGGCTCCGGCAAGGTGTTCATCAACTGCGCTACGATCAGTCCGAAGACCCACATCGACATTGCGCAAAAGACCGTGGAAGTCGGGGGTGAGTATCTCGAGGGGTGCATGGCTTCCAGCATCAGCCAGGCGCGGGAAGGCACGCTCTATCTCATGGTTGCGGGTGACGAAGACTCCTACAAGAAGTGCGAGCCACTCCTCGACGAACTGAGCGTCAACATGCGCTACACGGGTGAGACCGGTTCGGCGGCTAAGGTCAAGGCCTTGGTCAACATGGTGATGAACATCAATACCGCCGGTCTGGCCGAGGGTCTCGGCCTCGGCCACGCCCTGGGGCTGGACCTGAAGATGCTCCAGGAAGTCTTTTCACAGACGGGCGCCAATTCACGGGTCCTGGAAACCGATGGAGAAGACATGGAGGCACGGGATCACGAGTGCTGGTTCTCCTCCGCTCATGCCGCCAAGGATTCCGGAATTGCCCAGGACCTGGCCCAGGACGCGGGGCTGAACCTTCCGTTGAACGATGCCACCAAGGCGCAGTACGACAAGATGATCGCCAAGGGCTTGGGCGAGCTCGACAAATCCGGTGTGGCCGAACTCACCTTCAAGGGGCGGCATGCGGACTAACTATTCTTCGCGACTTCACTATTTCCGTTGGGCGTCCGTAGGGGAGCGGGTGAGCGTTCCATGGGAGAAGCGTCACCGCTTCTGCTACGAGGTTCGCATCATGGAAGTTTGTGATGGCGCATGGTTTAAGTGAGGCACGTCCTCGCTTTGATCGTCGCTATTCTCAATGGAAAGCACCTTCGTCAGAAGGTGCTTTCTTTTTTTGGGGCGTGTGCCCGGTGGAACGGATGAATCCGTTGAGCGGAAAGGATCGCCGGAGCTGCTCTCCACTTATTTCACGATCATCTTGCCGTACATCGTGCGCCAGTGGCCGGGGAAGGTGCAAATGTAGAGGTATTCGCCAGCCACCTCGGGAACCTTCAGTTTGAGGGACTCACTCTTTCCGTCAGCCAGCATCTTGGTGGACTTGAGCACTTTGGGAGAGTCGGGGATGAAATGCCGCGCCATCCCATCGGGCTGGAGCGCCATCTTATCGGCCAACTCGCCGATCTCCTCGAGCGAGCCGGGATGCGCCAGGAGGAGGTTGTGCGGCAGGATATCGGTATTTTCAAAGAGGATCTCAATTTGTTTCCCCGCCTCGACGGTGAAGGACGCCTTGTCGAACTTCAGCTGGTGTTTGACCGTGCCAATACGGATCACGGGCACTTGAAGCTCGGCCAGCTGACTGCGGAGGGAGGCGCCCGCAGCATCATCGTCGAGGGCTGAGGCGATCTGATTCCCTAACTGAAGGGCATCGAGGAAGGGAGGCTTGTTGCGGTCGCCTGAGGGGATGGCCTGGGCCAAGGCCACCACCTTGGCGGCGATGCCGGGCAGAGCCGCCTTGTCCCAGGAGTCCTGGGGAAGCCGGTGGAGGCCCTTGATCGCCGCGTGGGCCGAGGACGCCTCGTCCAGAAGGGCGGCGAGTTTGCCGAAGATCTCGCTCCGGTGTTGCGGAAAATTGGTCGACGCGGCGATGGCGGCGTTGCGCACTGTGGAGTCGGTGGAATCGAGGAGCGGGAGAAAGCGTGGGAAGATCTTGCCCAGGGCTTCCTCCGAGGTGAGGGCGGGAATGGCGGCCAACAGATCTGCCAGCCGTTTGCTCTCCTTTCCGGCCTTGGCCCACGCCTCGTCCATGAAGCGGCTGTTCATCAGGGCCGCGTAGGCCATCTGCCGTCCCGCGGCCGTCTTGCCGCCGCGGGCCAGGCTCTCCAGGTTGGGGCGCTGGTTGAGCAATCGATCATGATCGAGCGGGAGCAGCATCTTGCCGATCTCGACGATGAGAGCGCCGCTCGCCTTGGCGGCATCCAGCCGGCGAACGACCCGCAGCAACTCGGTGGCGTCATCGGTCTTGTTTGAACGTGCGAGGGCGGCCACGGCCTTCTGTCGTTCGGAGAGGATCATGCCGGAACGCACGAGGATGGCTTCGTGAACTGCCTCGTACCGGGGATTGGTCGTGTCGCGTTCCAGTGCCAGGAGTTCATCGACGGCCAGCCTGCCTAACTGATAATCGACCGCTTTGCGCGGTTTGTCTAACAAGACGCCGGCACGAAGCGTGCCGTCTTCGAGTTTGGTTGCCAGGTGAGTCTCGAGAACGCGCATGGTTTCTCCCAGGAGATAGTAGAGATAGTCATCCATCGGTTTCTCCAGGACATCGAGGGCCAGGCTGGCCGCGCGTTTGCTATCGAGATAACTCACGGCGCGAAGAGCCTCCGCGCGCACCCGGGGATGGCTGTCGCCGATGCGGGGACGAAGCAGTGTCAGGGGACGCCTCAGATCATCCAGCCAGAAGCTGAGGACGCGCGTGGCTGCGGCGCGCGCGCGTGGGTCCTTCCCATTGAGAACCGTTGTCAGGAGATTCTGATTGATGGCGTGATGGTGCTGGTGGACCCAGAGGGCTTCCAGGAGGTGGTGCTCGTGGCGCGGGTCGTTGGGGTCGAGTTGAGCCACCCAACGGCCGAGGGCCTTGACGACCTCCTTCTTGGGGTGGAGGCGCAGTTCCATGCGCGCGTGGTGTCGCGTGCGGATGATGGGATCTTTGAGGAGTTCCAGCAGGTTGGCCATGGGCTCGCCCGCGATCCGTGGGGGCACCGCCAGGGGACGGGCGGGATAGGTGATCCGCCAGATCCGGCCATGCGTCTTGTCGCGATTGGGATCGCGCACGTTGTGCTGCATGTGTCCTACCAGCGCGTTGTGCCAATCGACAAGATAGAGGGCGCCGTCGGGTCCGAACTCGAGATCGACGGGGCGGAAGTTGGCATCGGCCGCCTGGAGGACGGGTTCGATCTCCTCGCCGCGGAAGCCGGAGCCGTCGTCGTAGAGGCGATGCTGGAGCACACCGAGAAAACCGATGCAATTGTTGAGGAGAAAGTTGCCCTGGGCCGCGGGCGGGAAGTGGTGGCTGGAGACAATCTCGCAGCCGGCAGTGGGTCGCACGCGTTTGACGATAAACTGTT
>JANQJH010000452.1 GCA_028281705.1 Verrucomicrobiales bacterium | reverse complement strand
GGCTGGCGTCGGAGTCGGCCTTTTCTTCGAAGAGGACTGTCAGAGCCTGCATTTCTTCGGGGGTCATGTCGATGCCCGGCGCGGAGCGAACGAGATTGGCGTAGTGGCTCATGCGCAGGGCATAGTCGTTGACTTCGTTGGCGGGGAACTGTTCTTTTAACTGTCGCATGTGTTCTGTGTGGAGTTCGACGAGCCGTTGGCCGCGCTCGTCTTCCCCGATTTCCTCGGCCTTCCATTGATCGTCGGCCGCTCTCCGCTCTTTGCGGAGCTTGCGGATTTCGTCTCTCATTGCAGCATCAAACTCGGCGAGTGGATCTTGATTGGTGTCCAGGCGACCCGTATACGCTTCGTCGAAGCGGTCTCTCTCACTGTCGGTGGGCCCAAATAGGGTGGTCATCGTTTTGTGGTGACGCTGCTCGATCGAATCCGGGTCTTGGTGAAACGCGAACGCTTCCCACTCGACGGCGGGCTGGAAGGGTAACTTGCCGGTGAAGCGCTGGAGGAAGGTCGCCGTCAGTTCTTGCATCGCTTGTTTGTGAACCTCCGGAGCCAACAGATCGGCCAGGCGTTGCTCCGGGCAGCCGGCGGCACGCAGTTTGGCGGCCATGGCCTCCCAATCATTCGCATGGAGGTCATTCCAATGCAGGGCCTTCTCCTTCGCCACTTGTGATGAGAACTGAGGAGATTCCGAATCGAGCGGAATCGTTGTCGTTGTCGGTGAACTAGAATCGGAAGCCCGTGATGAGGGACTTCTTAGCGTCCAAGCGATCAACAAGATGCCGTTGAGCATCAGGGAGAGAACGGTGATGCTTTTCATCATGGCTTGGGAAACACCATGTTTTGTGGCGTGTGTGCTTTGTTGAACTCACGGTAGTGTTCGACGGCCTCGTCGCCAAGGTGGTTGCGTAGCTGAGACTCGCGTTCAGCGACCAGCGCCTCATCATGGATCGACGCGAGGGGTAACTTGAACAGGTAATGACTCAAGTAATCGGGCGGCATGAGGATCTCGGTAGCGGCTCGCTCCTCTTCCGAACTGAGATCCCGTCCGAACTGAGTCTTCGATTTCCAAACGTCGAACAAGTAGACCTCATACTGAAACGTTTCCAAGAGCCCTAGCTGAGATTCATTGAGTAGTGCACGCGTGTTCGCTTGAAACTCCTGGTGGTAATGTTGGCGTCTGGCTAACAAGTCCGCTTCGGTCTCTCCGTCGAAGAGATGGGTCAGCCGGGCGCGAAGTTGCTCGGCATCATCGAAGAGAGCCGCTGCCTGTTCAAGTTGGCCGGGCGCCAGGAACCCAAACCGTACCGCTCTGACAGCGGCTTGTTTGTGCCCCGGCCAATTCATTCGCGGCGCCAAGGCGGCCGGTTTGCCGATGGCTGCTTCGATCTCCTGGCGCCATTGCTCATCGAGTCGAATCAACTCTCCCTCGCGCTCATAGGCCTCGGCGCGGTGGGCGTCGTGGGTTTGCCAGAAATTGGAAATGCGCCCGATCTCCCATCGCTTCTCTTCATACTTGCGGTTGATCTCGGCAACGATGGCGTTGTGAATGAAGTTGTCCGGACAACCGATCGCTCTGAGGTTGGCTGCGAAACCGTCCTGGTCGTCGGATTCGATGTCGGACCACCGAAGCATGGGTCGCATCGTGCGCTGTTTGGGGAGGATGGATCTCGCGGCCGCGATTTGGTTCGCGGCCGGGGGATCGTTTGGCGCCGAGAAAAGGAGAATGAAGAGGCAGAGATTGAGTGTGATCGAGGCTGCGAGAACGGCCCACCACGCCTGTTTGCTGCGCACATTCATGGGCCCGAACGTAGAAGCGGGCGAGGCCGCCTGTCAAACGGGGCGGTGTCCTCGCCCGTTCCACGGAAGGCCCTCTCCGGCTGATCATGTGAAGCGTCTAATTGACACTTTTGGGGCAACGGTCGTAGGCTGGGGGATGGGTTATGCTGTTCGGTGCAAGGTTTGCCGCCAGGGAGTCTTGGAACGGAAAAAGATTCCGCGCTGTGGGAATTCGCTGGCTGCGATTGGTTACCTGATACTGATGGGGTCTGCCCTGGCCTGTCTTCTTGGTTTCATTGTGTGGATGACCGATTATGTTCCTCAGCTATCGGCGCCCTATCCCGAGAGGGAGGAAAGGCTGGTGGCGGAGAACTTGAGTGTCATTCTTTTTATTCCGGGCATCGCCGGCGTTTTCATCGGCCTCATCTTCACGGCCAAAATGAGGGTCATTCAGTGTTCTACCTGTCATGTCGTGAGCCGGGCCGAGTAATCGGTAATCGGTGCACTGTTCCGGTCAAGAAGCGGCACGATTGACAGCTGAAAGGAAATCCGGTGAACTCGCCGGATGGGCCCAAGGGCATGCGTGTTGCTTGCGGTCGGAGTGGCGATCTTCCGGCTCGATACTCCCGTGGTCCTGGCGCAAGCGAGACCTCCAGCGGCCGAGGTGCCGGCGACGGCGCGGGCGGTGGACGACGGGTTTATCTATCTATCTATCTGATAGATAGAATTTGATTCCCCGGCGTCCGAACTTGGAACCACGGTTTGCTCTTGTGGTCCGCCAACCGAAATCAATGGGATCGGGCAATCTTGGCTGCCTTTTCTGACCCTGTTCGCTCAAGCACTTTCTCGTCCCCCTGAGTAACTCGCACCGATTCTCCTTCCCCTAGATTCAAGTCTTCTTGGTCGACGAAAACCTTCGCATCAAGGGTTGGCAACTCCAATGGCCCGTTAATCATTCGGGAGGATTGCGCCATCACCGATTCACGAATCGCCCCCATGAGCATAACTCCCGCATTAAGCCGAACAAATTGCTCTGCGTTCTCGTTTGGGAAGTCCCGATGCAGATCGAAAAGCCCTTCGACCTCTATTTCACCTTCATACGGAGTCGCCCGTTCATCTTTCGCAAACTTGAACCCAACGCGAACAATCCATTTGGGAATCTCATGGTCAGATTTGGCAACACGGACGTCTAAACTGATCTTGTAGCGATGATCAATATCGTAATCTTCTCGAGCAATGATCGAGAACTTTACGTAGGCATGTCGCCTCAGCTGAATTGGGCTCAGCCTCATGCTGCTGGGCAAAAATGTTTGGGATCAGAGTAGTGCTTCGAGGAGCAGTCAGCAGTTCCCAAATTGGCAACACAGGCATTCGTTACGATCTCGAAAAGGGGGTCACCTACCCAGAAAAAGTTGAGCTCGCCCGATCTGCCGTCACCAGACAAAGCGCGCCGCAATGAATCATCGTTGGCCTTCGTTTGAACGAGCGCTCCAGATTCCCATCTCTTGATGCTCGCGACCCCCAAGTTGGCATTGTCCGCCAAGACGCTCTGTGACCAGCCATGCTCTTCGCGCTTGGCCTTGATCTCCTTTGCGGTCATTAGCCCATGGAGCATCTGGTAGGCCTCGACGCCTCTCCGAACGGCCTGATCAGCTTGTGAAGGGCTGAGAAAGCTAGTGTTGCAATGTCGGCAGAACCATTTCGCAACCGAGCAAGAGACCTCTTCTCCCTTAATCTCGTGAACAGAATCAACGGTGCGCTCGACATAAGGATCCGGTCCGTAACCGCATGAGAGGCACTGATCTGGGAGCGACCATTCCGGCCGCTGCCTAGATGGCGCCTTTCGCCTAGTTGGAGGGCGTTTCGTCGGCATGGCAATCTAGATGGCAGTAGGTCCGCAATTTGCCGTCCGCTCCGGTAACTGTTCGAATCCCAAACTTCAGATAGACGCGTTCTCCAAAACTTGGTGAATCCCAGTGGTAAGCGAAAAGGTAAATGTCGGGCCAGTGGTTACATCGGTTCGCGAATCGTCCTACAAAACAGTTTGAGGGGCCAATTGCCTTGATCTCTTCAAGGAAGACCGCCACTCAATCCAAGACTTCGTCGAATGTACTGACATCAAGGAATTCGAACTCCTTGGCCTGATGACGCTCGGTAATCTGCACCACACGGTTAGCGGCAACCGCTTCAATAGCCTGGGCCACCTTCTGAAACTTTTCTCGATCACTCGGTTCATGATGCGGGTTCTTCTTCTTGGGTTGAGGCATGGCACGGATGGAGAATTCTTAGGGTGACTCTCCGCACCGTATGCATGTGCAGCATGGTATCACATGATACTTTTGGGCGCTAGGGATATCTGGGCGTATCATGCCTAGAGCTTGCTTAACGCTTTGGTTTTGTGCCAATTATAAAGAACCCCAAACTTCTCGCGTTACTTTTGGCCAGGAATTGCGATTCTCCTCCTCGACCTCCTCATTTGGCTCCACGGTCCTTGGTGTGGACTCCAGCTTACAGACTCAGTTGACCCGGGAAGCGCCGGTCTTGACGTACCTCCCGAGGGACGTCAACCATACGGGGAATGCGCAGGATACAAGCATGCATCCGACTGCTCGCACTGGCACTCGCGGCGCGGGCGCCGTTGGGGTGGAAGTGGGATGTGCGTTCTCGCTTCCTCATTCTGGGTCGCAGCAGTCTTGTTTTCCTCGCGCTAACGGGGTGTTCCCGGGAGGAGCCTCCGGCGGAGGTGTCCGCCGCTTCGGATGCCGACCGTGTCCCCGAGGTGCGGGAGGCCGCTAACGGCGGCGGGACCACGGAAACGGCAGGTGTGTGGGGCGATGCAATCAAGCTGCAGTTGCGGCAACTGGCGGATCGCTTGCTGAACAAGGGCGATTTCGAGGATACGGAGGCGTCGCTGGCGCTCGCGGAGGAGATCTCGATGACGGATACCCGAGCCTTGCAGGAGGAAATGCTCTACCAGGGGCAATCGGTGAAGGTCGTTGCGCTTCGTCTGCCCGATGGCGCCGGGTCAGGCGCTGAGGTTCGAGCGGGAGCGGACGATTTTGTTTTGCGTCTGCGAGAGCTGCTCTGTCTGTTGAAGGCGGACTCGGAATCGACAGCCGCTTTCAAGCTCTTTGGAATCCATCGGGAAGGCGACTACTTGAAGACGAAGCAGCGCCTGATGGCGAAGGGAAGGAAGGCGGGCAATCCAGTGCAGTCTCAGGCTGTGGTGGAGGCGACATGGGTGACGCCGGAAGAGGAAGGCGTGCCACGGCTGACCGGTTTTTCCATGTCCAAGGTGTTGCAGAATGAACTCATCGCTGAATCTCTGGTGGCGTTTGAAGATATTGCCAGTGGCGTCCTGGGAGAGAATCCCGCGTGGGGGGAACAGCTTGAAAAGGGTATGAACGCCTGGGTTCGCCGTATTGACCGTGCTCTCAAGCCTGATTTCTTGGGGTATCATGGACTGGCGATCCGGGATGTGGACGGGGATGGCTTGGAAGATCTGTATTTGTGTCAGGCTGGCGGATTGCCGAATCTCTTGTTCAAGCAACAGCCGGATGGAACGTTCGTCGATATCTCGGCTTCGGCGGGCGTGGATTGGTTAGACAATTCAACCGGGGCGCTCCTGGTGGATCTGGACAATGATGGCGATTCCGATTTGGTGGTGGCGACGCAGCAGGCATTGATTGTGATGGAGAACGACGGCGCGGCGCAGTTCTCCGTGCGCGCCCGTCTCTCGGAAGTCGGGATTGGCTATTCGCCGACGGCGGCGGATTTTGATCTGGATGGCGATCTCGATCTCCTGGTGCTGCGTTACAATGCAAGTAGCCGTGAAATCGGGGATTTTCCCACACCGCATCCGTTTCACAGTGCGCGCAATGGCGGGGCCAATGTGCTCTTGGAAAACCAGGGTGACTTTCGTTTCTCCGACGTCACCGAGGAGCGCGGTCTGGGCGCCGAAAACTACCGCTTCTCCTTCGCCGCTTCCTGGGAGGATTACGACAATGACGGCGATCTCGATCTCTACATCGCCAACGATTTCGGGCCGAACCAACTCTGGCGGAATGACAGCGGAAACCTGGTTGACGTGTCGGTGGAGAGCGGCACGCAGGATTGGGGCTTTGGCATGTCCGCCTCCTGGGCCGACTACGATCGCGATGGCCGCATGGATCTCTATGTCTCGAGCATGTTTTCCGGAGCGGGCAATCAGGTGGTTCCCCAAGCCGACTTCAATCCCACGATGCCACAGGAGACACGGGGGAAGTATCTCAAGATGGTTCGGGGAAACACGCTGATGCGGAATTCGGGTGGAGGCCGGTTCGACGATGTGACCGATCCCATGGCGGAAGGCTATGCCGGCTGGGCCTGGGGTTCCGTGTTCACCGATCTGAACAACGATGGCTGGGAGGATCTCTATGTGGCAAACGGCTACCTTTCTCAGCCGGATACGGAAGACTTGTGAATGTTCTTTTGGCGGCGGGTCGCGCCGCAGATTCCCGAGGAAGGTTTGAAGCCGACGGCAACACCCGGTTACACCCGCAACTTCAAGGATCTCAATCGCCTGGTTTCCCAGGGCAAATCCTTCAGCGGCTACGAACGCAACCCGCTGTTTTGGAATCTCGCGGGCCGGGGCTTCGCCGACGTCGGCGATCTGCTGGAGACGGACTACGACGATGACGCCCGCGCCGTGGCGGTGATGGATTGGGACCGGG
>JANQJH010000266.1 GCA_028281705.1 Verrucomicrobiales bacterium | reverse complement strand
CCTCCTTTCCGGTCGATACCCATATTCATCGCCTGGCCCAGCGTTGGAAACTCACCAGCGGGAGGAATGTCACGGAAACCGAACGGGATCTCAAACGGCTCTTTCCCCGCGAAAGCTGGAACAAGCTCCACCTCCAGATCATTTTCTACGGGCGGGAACACTGTAGCGCCCGTGGATGCGACGGCACGGTGTGCGAAATTTGCCGTCATCTCTTCCCGCGCCGCCGCCGTCCGGTGATCACAAAAAAGGCCTGAAATCGGGGCCGATGACGCGTTTTGCCCGTTTCCGCCATAGAAATTCCTAAGGCCCTTGCTCCGCGGGTCGTTGCCCCCGAGAAGGCGGCAAAAATTGCTTCGGTTAGATAAGGGATTTTTTTTTGAAACATCCTTTACTCATTCGGAACACTTTACAGAATCCCCGCCCCAAAACACGCGCAATTGAATCCGGAACCTACCATGATGAACACACCTACGAAACGCATCTTCCGCGTCTTCCCGCTTATCGTCACCAGTCTTCTCGTCACCGCGCCAGCGTTGTTGGCACAGGAAGAAAAGGCGGACCCCAAAAAGAACCTGCTTGAGAAATGGGTCACCGATGGAGGGTGGCCGATGATTCTCATTGGACTCGCAATCGTGGCGCTGCTCGCTCTCTGCGTGTTCAACTTCATCAACCTGACCAAGCCCAAGTTTTCTCCCGACGATCTCAAGGCCGCCTTGTTAGATCACATGATGAACTGCCGCGTGCGTTCCGCGATCGAGCTGTCCGCTTCGCATCCCAGTTACCTCGGACGCATGCTTGCCTATTCGCTTCCCAACATCGATGCGACCAAGCCCGAAGACTTGGGTCGAGACGGGGTGGAAGATGCCATCGCGGACTTCACCATCAACGAGAGCCGCAAGAACATGGTGTGGATCAACTACATCGCGCTGATCGCGCAGGCCGCTCCGATGCTCGGTCTCTTCGGAACGGTTTACGGGATGGTCGGTGCCTTCGGAACCTTGAGCACCAGCGGCCAGGCCGACCCGGCCGCCCTGGCGGGAGACATCCAGGTCGCCCTGCTCACCACCTTCTGGGGACTGCTGACCGCGATTCCCTCGTTGATCGCCTACTTCTTCTTCAAGAACCGCCTCAACAACTTGGTGGCCGATTGCCATCACTCTTCCGAGGAATTGATCAACGCCTCGATCCAAACCGTCAACCAGGACGCATATTTGGCCAAGATTCCGGAGGGTATCGCCGTCTAACCCCATCGGGAGGATCTCTCCCGACGCGAACCACCACCTCCAGATACCATGGCTTCTACCAAACTCCGGGCCGCCCAGGGAGGCGAGGAGGACGATACGCAGGTCGACATGTCGCCCATGATCGACATGGTCTTCCTCCTGCTCATCTTCTTCCTCGTCAACGCCACCCTCATCATCGTGAAGATGGACAAGAGGGTGAAGGTCCCGATCGCGAAACATTCGATCAAGCAGGAGTCCAAACTCGGGCGGATTGTCATCAACGTTTATGGTGACAAACACGCCGCGGACGGGCGCTTCCGCATGGAAGACGGCACGACCAGATTCGAGGACGACGAGGCGATGGTCGAGTACATCAAGGAGGAGAAGCAGAAGTGGGACGAGCGCGGGGTGACCTCGCGCATCCACCTGCGGGGAGACGAGGGTGTCACCTTCACCTACGTGCGCCGGGCAATCCGCAACGCCGCCGAAGCCGGGGTGAACGAGGTGATTTTCGTCAGCCTTTTCCTTCGCAACGACTAAGAGAGCCCCAACCTTACGCATCCCATGGCAAGACACCGCCGCGCCACCACCCTCGAAGAGGACAAGCCGGAGCTGAGTATCTCTCCGTTGATCGATATTTGTTTCCTTCTCCTGATCTATTTCCTGGTGACCACCACCATTAAGCAGAAGGAGCGGGACACTCCCATGCAGTTGCCGTCCGCGGCACCGAGCGACACCCAGCCGGAAATTCAACCCATGTTCATCAAGGTGGACGAGAATGGGCACATTTCGGTGGGTGTGGGTGCCCAGCAGGAGATGCTCGATACGGACGTCTCCGATCCCAAGACCCGCGATCTGCCGATGCTCTCGAATCGTCTCGAGCTGTATGCTCAGACGGCCAGACAGGGAAACTCCACGCCGCTGGTTCAGCTTTACGTGGAGAACGACGCCCAGCATCAGCGCGTGGTGGACGTTCTCAACGTTCTCGCCAAATTGGAGATCGATAAAGTGACCTTTACCGATCTGCTGGACGAGGAAGACTAGTCCGTCCCGGTCTTCCGATCCTAATAAAGTGCCCGGCGAGTGCGTTCACATTCTTGCCGGGCCGCTTTTTTTCTGCCATAGTTTTAACCTTATCCCCAAATCCCGACCGTTATGATTCGACCGACCGCCAAACGCCTCCTCTGCGGGTTCATCGTGCTGTTTGCCATGTTGAACTCGCCCCTTTCCTCGCAAACCATCGACGTTGCCTGGAGTAATTCGCTGACCGCCATGCGCGCCAAGGAATGGGCCAAGGCCCATGCCATTCTTTCCAAGGCGGTTGCCCAGTACGACGGCCGAGCCAAGACTCTCTTCGGAGCGAAGTTCGGATGGTTCTGGTACCACAAGGGCTATTGCGAGCTGAAGCTCAAGAAGTGGGAAGACGCCATGAAGTCCTTCGAGGCCTGCTACAAGAAGTACCCGAACAATCCCGACAGTGAGAACGGCAGTTTCAATCACTACCACAAGAAGTCGCTCCTGAAATGGGGAGACGCCGCCCTGGGCGCGGAGCAGTACGATGTCGCGATTCGGATGTATAAGAAGTTTCTCGCGGAGCGCGATCCGAAACGGGACGATTACCAGCGTGGTGCCTTCTACATCAACATGGCGGTGTGCCACTTCAAGATCGAGATGATCCCCGGCGGGATCGAGAATCTCGAGACCGCCATCGTCAACAAGGAGAAGTTTCCCACGCCTGACGAAGGAATCATGGTCGGGTTCCAGGCTCTGGTGGAAGCCGTCATCGAGAAGAACAACGAGCAGGCGCTCCTCGACTTCCTCAACAAGAACCGGGCCGACATCAAGTTGGAGCCCTATCAGATGCACTCTTACGCCCCGATTTTCATGAAGTTGGCGGCTGACTCCTTGGCGGCCGAGATGGATCGCGCCGCCTTCGAACTTTACGCACTGGTTCCCAGCACCCAGGCCTCGATCGACGACATCAAGGCCCGCCTCATGCAGGTGGGATCGGTTGAGCGGCAGTTTTTCGACCCGCCGCGCAGCAACCGGATCATCCACAAGGAGAAGATGGAGGCCGATCTCGAGTCGTTGAAGGCCCAGCTTCGTTCCGGCGATCCGAACGAAGTGATCGCCTCCGCCGCGATGGCCTACATCCACGAAAAGAGCAACAACGTGCGTGGGGCCTATGCGGCTTACGAGCAGTTGGAACTCTACTTCAACAAGTCCAAGAACCGGGAGAAGTATCTCTACAACCTGGTCCGGACCTCCGCCGTGATTGGTGAGGTGCTGGTGACGGAGAAATACGGGAGCCTGTTTCTCCAGGACTTCCCGAACAGCGACAAGGTCAATTCGGTGCGCGGCCTGATGCTGACGAGCCTCTTCATGGAGGGCGAGTACGAGAAGTGCATCGAGGTCGCGACCGTGATGCTTCCGAAGCTGGGCAAGCCGTCGAAGCAGCACGACATCTGCCTGCATGTGCTGGGCGGCAGCTACTATTACACCGGAAAGTATGACGAAGCCAAACCGCTGCTCGACAAACACGTCGACACCTATCCGAAGAGCGACTTTCGGATGGCGGCGCTTTACTTCCAGGGATCGAACCTCTCCCGCCTTCAGTATTGGGCGGCGGCCGCGAAGCTTCTCGACAAGTTCCTCTCCGATTATCCGGATCCCCGGGAGAACATCTACCTTCCCTTCGCGCTCTACGACCGGGCCAACTGCCACTATGCGGAGGACGAATACGATCCGGCCCTGGTCAAACTCAACCGCTTGGAGAGCGAGTTCCCGAATGCGGAGATCATGGACATGGCCTACAACCTGAAGGGCAACGTGCTTGATGTCGAAGAGGATTGGGACAATGCCGAGAAGTATTACAAGATGGCCCACGCTCTGGCGGATCGTCGTGAGAACGAATTCGTCGCGGGTGAGGCCCTCTACTATCTGGTGCGTCTTCTCGGCCAGGAGAAGCGTGGCAAGGAACTCAACCCCCGGGTGAAAGACGCCGTGCCTTACTACGACCAATTCTGGAAAGAGCACGGGTCCGAGTCCCCCTACAAGGCCCAGGTCGCAGTGGCGGGACTGCACCCGCTCACCACGGTGGGACGTGCGGAAGAGGCCCTGGACCGTCTGCAGGGAGTCATCGCCGAGCTTGCCTCGGTCAGGGGAGCCTATGGCCTCGAGGAGGCGATCAACTCCTACACCAAGGCCTATCTCGAGCATCATCCCGCGGGGAAGTTGAAGGAGCACTACTACAAATTCCCGGGAATCGACACTGAGAACCGGGAGGCGCTGGCCCTTCTGCGGATCGCCTTGATCACGGTCTTCGAGGAGATAGACAAGCAGGCGGACAAGGACGAAAACGAGAGTGCCAAGCGGGATGCCCAGGCCATGATCGAGGTCCTCTTCGACGACTTGAAGAGGGAGTTCCAGCCGGAACAACTCACCAACTACGTGCTGGTTCGGGTGGGTGACTATCTGCGGGAGCAAACGGCCACTCCCCGGGTGGCCCTTCCCTACTACGAGGAAGTCATCAAGCGTGAAGACCAGTCCTACCGCTTCAATGCCAACTTCGGGATCGCCGATATCTACGGCCAGTCCGCCGATGCCGCGGAGAACGCCAAGGCGATCACAAGCTTGGAGCACGTCTTCAAGAACGCCCCGAAGAAGAAGCAAAAGGAAGACGCCCTGCACCGGATCGTGATCATCAACGCCAAGAAGAGGGACTGGTCGCAAGTGACCACCCGGGCGAAAGAGTACCTGACTCACGAGCCGGCCTTCCGCAGATTCTCGGGCGAGGTCTCGTTCCTGCTCGCCAAGTCCTACGACGAACTCGGGAAACGGGAGGATGCGATCGCCGCCTACAGTAATGTCCTCGGCCCCTTCATGGGTCAGATCAAGGTGTCGGCTCCCTCCATGAAGCGCATCATGGAACTGACCTGGAGCCGGAATCAAAACGACGATCGTCAGAAGGCTTATGAATCCGGTCACCGGTTCCGCAAGTTGACCGAGCCCCTCCTCCGTCAGATGACCGACGAGGAGAAGAAACTATGGGAAGAGGTTTCCGCCCTCGTGCAGCGCTACGAGGACGATTCATCGATTGAGAAGATCGTGGAAGAGCCCAAGGAGCGATAACACAGAAATCCCAACCAATTTATTGCCATGAAGAAACTACTACTTCTCTCGTTGTTCGGGCTGGCGTCGGCTCTCCCCTCCCGGGCCTTGGACGCGCACAGCGTGATCGTCTATGTCGACAAGACGTCGAAACAGGAGGACACCATGCAGGTGTGGATCACCGCTGCCAGTGCCACCAACATCGAGTTCAAGAGAACGGAGCAGGGCTTGAACCGTACCCGCATGTCGCGATCGAGTATCAAGTCGATCTACTTCTACGAGCCGCCTCTTTTCAAGGAGGCCATGGCGGCCTACGAGAGCCGCGATTACGCCACCGCGAAGACGAAATTTGGCGAGTGCAAGAAGGGCTTCAAGGCCGTGGATGACCTGCCCGGGAACTACGGAACCCTGGCCGGCTTCTACGAGCTGGAATGTTGTCGCAAGTTGGGCGATCTCGCGGGCCTCAAGGAGTTGTTCGACCTCTACCAGCCGGCGTCCCTGACGAGGGAAAACCAGCGGAACCAGTTGGAGATCTACACCCTTTGGGATGCGGTGCGGACCAAGTCCTGGGAGCGTCTCGATGGCCTGGCGGTCGATATGTTGGCCCAGAAGAAGTGGACGGGCACGCACCTTGCGCAGATCAAGTATTGCCACGGACTCGCCCTGGAAGGGCTCGACCGTGCGACAGACGCGCTCAACGCCTTCAACAGCACTTCCAATGCGGACTACACCGCTTCCGAAATCATTTCCAAGAAGGCGATTCTCAACTGCCTGCGGATCTTGAAGGGGCACGATGAGGTCAAACTTGCGATCGAGCTGTGGGGGACCGAGGACGAGGATCCCAATTCGAACGGTTACTTCCTGCTTCAGGAGGGATATGCCCTTTGTGAGCTGTGGAAGAAGTCTCTGGGAGCGGGACAGCCTCTCCCGGCCGAGTACACCATGTTCCTGAAGTACAAGAAGGGCAGCGCTCCCAAGCCCAAGCCCGCCAAGAAGGAGGCGGACAAGGACGAAGCGGAGAAGAAGGAAGGCGACGAGTAGACCGGCGTTTTCCTTCCCCGTTTGCGGAAGGGCTCCCCGCGTTCTTCGGCGGGGAGCGCGTTCAGTTCACCGTCTTGGCGTTGCGGCCCTCGTCGATGAGGTGCCAGAACTGCTTGGATTTGGCGAGTTCCTCGTCCTCTCCGACCGGAAGCTTGGAGCGGAAGAGGAAGTCCTGGAAGGTGTTCTTGTGGAGGACACGGTGGACGACCACCCGCCCCTCCGAGACCTCGAAATAGAACCGCCAGTCTTTGGAGCGGAAGCGGTAGAGGGTTTTCCCATCCCTCTCGATCTTTCCGAAGCGATCGTCTTCGAGGTGATCGAGATCGTCCTGAGATACCTTGAATTCGTCGAGCAGCTCAAGCTGCTCGAGAGTGCCGAGTTGCGAGATCTCGGCCGCACTGATCTCGTTGAAGACGATCTGAAGCACGGATAAAGCCTAACCGCGATCGGATCCGAAGAAACGCGAAATTTACGCGATCGGATCGGGACAGACCTCCCGGCGTTGACAGGTCAGGCAGGGTTCGCCGAGGTAGAGGGAGTCGATCCACTCCATCAGGGGTCTGATGTGTTCCGGATGATCGGTGAGCATGCCCGCTTCGAAATTTCGCCGGTCCGGAGACTTCGCGCCGAGACCCGCCCCGGTAAAATTTGGCGATCCGAGGAAGGCGGTCCGGCCGTCGATCACGATGGCCTTGGTGTGGATGCGGGGGCAGAGGACGCGTTCGAAGAGTTCACTCTCGCGGAGAACGGGATACTTGTCGAAATCCTCGCGGAAACGGGGTCCGGGTTCCTTGGCGTGCATGAGCCGCACGGATACCCCCTCCTCCACCAAGTCGCGGAGAACCTCGAGAAAAGGGACGTAGCGCCGCCCCTTCTCGACGTGCATGTCCTTCAGATCGGCGGTCACGATCCAGAGAAACCGCTTCGCTTCCGGGACCGCTTCGAGAACGACTCGGCGATAGATCTCGTCGTTGAGGAGGAGTTCAGTCACTTGGAGCAAGTTTCAAGTTGGGAGTTTCAAGTTTCAAGGGGGAAGAGAGGGGAGAAGGCGGATGTGGGTAGTAGGGGTTCTCGAATCCTGAGCCCAACTGGCGGGGGCATTTTCCTTTTCTACTAAGAAAAGGTCTGAGTGGCACGTCGGTGTTGTTGGACGCTTCCTTTCCAAGAGGCGCTGAGTCATTTCTTGCGATGCTGCTTTTTTCGAACCAATCCGTAGTCAGACGGTTCATCTACGGCGTTTTTGTGGCTGTGATCAGCCCGGTTGTTTTCGCCCAGAACCTCGATGAAGTTCGGACTAACTCGCTGACCGCGATGAGTGCCAAAGAATGGAGCGAAGCCCACGCCATTCTTTCGAAAACAGTTCAGCAATTCAACGGCCGCGATGTTCTCTTCGGTTCGAAATTCGGATGGTTTTGGTACCACAAGGGCTACTGTGAGCTGAAGCTCAGGAAGTGGAGGGAGGCCATGGCTTCCTTTGAGACTTGTTATAAGAAATTTCCCAACCTTGGAGATGGTGCGCAAGCGGGCGGCAACTTCTATCACAAGCAAGCTCTCCTGAAGTGGGGCGACGCCTGCCTTGGCGCAGGGGACTATAAGACCGCAATTCGGATGTACAAGAAGTTTCTAGCGGAGCGAGATCCTAAGCGGGACCGCTACGATCAGGAGAATTTTCACATCAAGATGGCCCGCTGCCACTTCAAGATCGGGCAAATCCCGGAAGGGGTGGAGAATTTGGAGATGGCGATACAGCTTCCTAAACAACCCGTACGTTGATCGTTTTTCGGGTGCTTATGTTTCATGAACCGCAGTCAATTCGACCGAACTATCACGATGAAGAAGACTCTCATTTTCTGGTTTCTGGGATGTTCCTGCCCCGTTTTGGCAGGACCTGATGATGCGCATGCGGAAGTCGTCTATATCGAGAAGGCGACGCAGAAGGAGCGTGCCGTGAAAGTCTGGCTCACCGCGGCCAGTACAACCAACATCGAGTACAAGATCGCGCCAAAGGCTCAGAATCGGGTTCGCTTGCCTCGGATCCAGATCAGATCGATTTATTTCTTCGAGCCGCTTGTGTTCAAAGAAGCGCTGGAAGCCTACGAGAACCGTGATTACGCGTGTGCGAAGGAAAAATTTGAGACCTGCAGAACCGACTACAAGAAGATCGATAATCTGCCCGGAAACTACAGTACTCTGGCAGGGTTCTATGAGATCGAGTGCTGCCGCAAACTGTGGGATCTTGAGGGGTTAAAAGAGCGTCTCGACCGCTACCGATCTGAGGCCCTTGTCCGTGAAAACCAAAGGAATCAGTTGGAGATCTATCCCCTGTGGGATGCAGTGAGGACCAAGGCCTGGCCCCGCCTCACCACCCTGGCGCAAGAGGTCCTCTCACAGAGAAAATGGACCGGTGAACAGCTCGCCCAGATCAAGTACTGCCAAGGCCTTGCTCTCGATAGCCTGGGTAGTCCGAGGGAGGCTCTCAATGCCTTTAATTGGGCGTTGACCGCGGATCGCACCGCGTCGGAGATCATTACAAAGCGTGCCGCGATGAATTGTTTCCGAATCTTCAAGAACCACGACGAAGTGAAGCTTGCTATCCGGCTTTGGGGGACGGAGGAGGAAGATCCGGATTCAGCCGGGCACCGTCTCCTTCAGGAAGCCGGTTCTCTATGCGCATTGTGGAAGTCGGCATTGGGCAGGGGACAACCCCTTCCGGCCGAGTATGCCGTGTTTCTGAAGTTCAAGAAGTGATCGACGCGAAGGCCTCGGGGGCCACGGCAGACCGTCCGTATTCGTGCCGGGATCTCGTCACTTGAAACTTCCAACTTGAAACTCAATGCGCATGCGGCAGCCCGAGGGCGTGGGCGGCTTCGTGCTCGACGTATTTGTAGATCTCGCGCACCGGCATGTCGGCTTGGCGGGCGGCTTGGCGGCAGTCTTCGAACTCGGGGTAGACCTTGGCTTGTCCGTTGGGCAGGGTGGCGACCTTGACCCGGATCTTGCCGTACTTGGTCTCGATGGATTCGAGGCGGCGGGGGAGGGAGTCCCGTTGGATTTCGCTGCGGCGCATGCCCAGGGTGGAGCTTTCCTTGAAGACGATTTCCTCCAGCTCCGAGGCATGTTGGCTCTTGGCCAGCACTTGCAGGACGACGCCGGGGCGGTTCTTCTTCATGTGGGCGGGAAGAACTGTCACGTCCAGGGCACCCGCTTCCAGGAGCCGCTCCGAAACGTGGCCGGTCAGCTCGGGAGATTCGTCGTCGAGATTGGTCTCCAGCAGGGTGAGCGTTTCGGTGATGACGCCGCTTGTTCCGGCCGCCTGTCCGGTCAGGAGGCGCAGGACATTGGGAATCTCGAGTTCGCGGGTGCCGGCGCCGTAGCCGATTTTCTCCAGGGTCATGGCCGGGATGGGACCGAATCCGGTGGCGACTTCGGAGAGGATGGCCGCCCCGGTGGGCGTGACCAGCTCGGCATCGATCGGGCTCCCCGCGATCGGGCACCCTTTCATGAGCGCCAGGGCGGCCGGAGCAGGCAGCGGAATTTCGCCATGGGCCCCGTGGATAAAGCCCCGGCCCACCGGAAACGGGGAGACGTGAACCCGTTCGATGCCAAGCGCCTCGAGTCCGGCGAGGGCCCCGCAGACATCGACGATGGCATCGACTCCCCCGACCTCGTGCAGGTGGACTTTGTCGACGCTGGAGTTGTGAATGGCGGCCTCCGCTTGGCAGATGCGGGTGAAGATTCGGATTGCTCCCGCCTTCACGGAATCCGAAAGGTCGCTGTCCTCCACCACCTTGCGCAGGTCGGCAAGGTGTCGCTCCGGCGCGTCGTCGTGGACATGCACGTCGACCTTCGTCGCGGCGAAGCAGTTCTTCATGACCGGGCCGACATGCAGGTGAAAGTCCTTCAGGTGGAGCTTGCCCAACTCCGCTTCAAGTTGGGCGGCCGGGAGCCCGGCGTCGATCAAGGCGCCGAGAATCATGTCTCCGCTGGCGCCGGCGATGCAGTCGAAATAGGCGGTCTTCATAGGTCGTCAGGAAGAGGTTCAAGTTGGAAGTTGGAAGTTTCAAGTGGCGGGTTCGGAACTCTCACTTGAAACTTGAAACTGAACACTTGAAACTCAATGAAAATCCAATTTGTTTCAGTTCGCCTGTCTCATCGCTCGCAGGATTGTGTTGGCGAAGACGGCGGCTCCGAAACCGTTGTCGATGTTGACCACGGCCACTCCGGAGGCGCAGGAGGACAGCATGGCCCGCAGGGCGGTTTCTCCTCCCTGGGCAACTCCGTAACCAACGCTGGTCGGG
>JANQJH010000246.1 GCA_028281705.1 Verrucomicrobiales bacterium | reverse complement strand
CACACCGACGACCCGATCAATGATTCGCGCTGGTTTCTCCGGTCGGGAGGCTTCGCCGTCCGTGCCGGCATGTCACGCCACGGAGCCCTCTATGCCCTGACCATGGCCGGGGCCATTCAGCTGGACCTTGAAGATCGCATCGGTTCTCTCAGCCCGGGCAAGGACGCCGATTTCCTCCTGCTTTCCGGCGACCCTCTGAGTATCTACACCCGCATTCTCGAGACCTGGATCGAAGGTGAAAAGGTCTTCGATCTCGCCGATGATCAAGATCGCCTCTTCGCCGTCGGCGGCGTAGGGGTCGGTAGTCCTCGCCGGGAAAACCTCTGCTGCTTTGACCGCATTCCCCCCAAACAGAATAATTAGGCACCCATGAAAGGCACGCACGCTCTCGCCACAACGCTAGCGCTCCTGATCCTCAGCACGACACCGGCGGCCGCCCAGCTCGCCATCCACGGTGAGATTGTCCACACCATGGAAGGCCCCTCCATCGCCAATGGCGTCGTCTTGATCTCGGAGGGCAAGATCAGCCGTGTAGGTCCGGCCGACACCGTTGACGTTCCGGACGGCTACCAGAGCCGGAAGGTCGCCGTGGTTACCCCGGGACTCATCGACGCCCACGCCACGGTGGGTCTGTCAGGCATTCTGAACTACGATCACGATCAGGAGCAACTCGAACGCTCCGAACCCATCCAGCCGGAACTGCGCGCCATCGACGCCTACAACCCGCGCGACCCTCTGGTCCGCTGGGTGCGCGATTTCGGGGTCACCACCGTCAATACGGGACACGCCCCCGGGGCCGTCATCTCCGGTCAGGCCATGATCATCAAAACGAATCGCCTCAACATTTCCGACGGCCTGATCGAACCGTTTTCCATGATCATGGCGACGCTGGGATCGAGGAGCCTTGCCTCCGGCCAGGGCGTGCCTGGCACGCGGGCCAAGGCCGTGGCCATCCTCCGCACCGAACTCACCAAGGCCCAGGCCTATCTCACAAAGTCGACCGCCGACGATCCGGACAAACACCCGGATCGGGATCTCCGGATGGAAGCCCTCGTCGCCGTGTTGAAAAAGGAAAAGCCGCTCCTCATCACTGCACACCGCCACCACGATATTCAGGCCGCCTTGAGATTGGCCCGGGAATTTGATTTCCGGCTCATTCTCGATGGAGCCAGCGAAGCCTACGAACTCCTCGAACCAATCAAAGAGGCGGGCATCCCCGTCATCGTTCACCCGACGATGATGCGCAATCAGGGGGACGCGGAGAACATGACCTTCGAAAATGCCAAGCGTCTCCACGAATCTGGGATTCCCATCGCGCTCCAGAGTGGATTCGAGCCTTACGTCCCCAAAACCCGGGTCGTGCTCTTCGAGGCCGGCATGGCGGCGGCCTACGGCCTCCCGCAGGAGGCTGCCCTCGCCGCCATCACCAAAAACCCGGCCGAAATGCTGGGAATCGCCGACCGCGTGGGCTCTCTGGCCCCGGGAAAAGAGGCCGATTTGGCGCTCTTCGACGGGGACCCCTTCGAGTACACGACCCACTGCGTCGGAGTCGTCATCGACGGCGAAGCCCTGCCGGTCGCCAAGCGCTAGGCGGACCCGGGAATTTCGCGGTGTTGCTTGCACTGGGGCCGATGCGGTTTATGCTAAGCCCGCAATGAACAGAAGATGTCTTCAAAAAGCAGGTCTTCTGATCGCCCTTAGCGCCGCCTTGGGGGGGTTCGCGCAAGCCGAACTGCGCAAATTCACCAACACCACAGGCGACAAGCATTTCCAAGCGGAACTGGTTCAGTACTTGCCCCAGAAGAAGCTCGTCGAGGTTCGACGTGAATCCGGCAAGCTGATGAAATTCCGTTTGGATGTGCTCAGTGAGGCCGACCAGAAGTACGTCTTGGACCGGGCTCCTCTACTCGACATCGCCAAGGATCTGAAGATCAACGCCAAGATCCAAATCGGGAAAAAAGATGTCCAGAAGTCGCCTCCCTTCAAAAGGACGACGACACCCAAGTCCTACAAGGTCACGTTTCGGAATACCTCCAACATGGCCATGAAAGATCTCGACGTGGAGTATGAAATCCACTGGATCAAGGACAACGGCACTGGTCGAAGAGGTGAAGTCAAGAATGTGGCCAAGGGTACAACCATGTTGAGCGCCGTCTTGCCTCGCCAGGACTTCACCCTCTCCACCGACCCGGTCAAGATCCTCTACAAAGAGCCCTACGGAAGTACGTGAAGTACGACTGGCAAGGTGACTTGAAAGGTCACCGGCAAGAAGACAAGTTTGTCTTCACGAACAAGGGATCGCGTGACAGGCCTCGTCGTCAGAGTGAAGAAAGGCGACGATGAACTTCTCCGCTGGGCATCGACGCCCACGCTAGCCAAATTAAAGTAACAGGCTAAGCAAAGAAGCGAACGCGATTAATCACATTACATTTTAATCAACCAAGAGGGTGGGACAACAGTCCCACCCTTTTTCTTTGGGCGATGCTGCAGGTCAATCCTATCCCTCCGCCATGAGCGCTTCGATTTCATCGGGCTCGATGGGGATGGATTCCATCAGATCCACATTTCCCGAATCGGAGATCAAAATATCGTTTTCCAGGCGCACTCCGAACCCTTCATCCGGAATGTAAATCCCCGGCTCACAGGTAAACACCATGCCCGCTTCCATGGGCCGCCAGACGTCACCCACGTCATGCACGTCCAGCCCCAAATGATGCGCCGTCCCGTGCATGAAGTACTTCTTGTAAAGCGGCTTGTCCGGATCCTGATCCTTGACCTCTTCTTCCTTGAGTAGCTTGAGATCGATCAATTCTGCCTCGACCAACTTGCCGACTTCTTCCTGGTAGTGCTTGATGATCGTCCCCGGCTGTAGCCAGGCCGCCGCCTGGCGAAAAACCCGCAGCAAGGCGTCATACACCTCGCGTTGACGCGGGGTGAACTTCCCATTCACCGGGATGGTTCGCGTCAAGTCACTGTTGTAGTTGGCGTACTCCGCCGCCACATCCAAGAGCAGCACGTCGCCGTCCTCACACACCTGATCATTGTCCAGATAGTGCAAGACACAGGCGTTGGCGCCGGAGGCGATGATGGGATCATAGGCAAAGTGATTCGAACGGTGCTTGAGAAACTCGTGGGCCAACTCCGCCTCGATCTCCCATTCCCCCACGCCCGGCTTGACGAACTTCAGCAGGCGTAGAAATCCTTTCTTCGTGATCTCGCAGGCTTCCTTGATCAAGTCCAGTTCGATCGCCTGCTTGATCTGTCTCAATCCGGACACCAAGGGCGCCAGACGCTCGTAGCGATGGAGAGGAAAGGCCTTCTGACATTCACGGATAAACCGGACCTCTCGTGAATCCATCAACACCTCCGCCCGGGGATGCTCATTGGAATTGAGATAAACATGCTCCGCTTGAATCATGAGCATGCGGAAAAGCTTGGGAAATTCCTCTAACCAGTGCACCTCAGCGATTCCCGATACGCCTGTAGCCTGCTCCTTGGTCAGCTTGGCCCCTTCCCAAACCTTGATCTGATCATTCGTTTCACGGACGAAGAGCATCTCCCGGTGCTTCTCGTCAGGAGCATCCGGAAAGAGAACCAGGACCGTCTCCTCCTGATCCACTCCCGACAAGAAAAAGAGATCGCTATTCTGACGGAAACGCATCGTTCCGTCCGCGTTCGTCGGCAGGATATCGTTGGCCTGCAGGATGACCAGGCTCTTGGGTGGAAGCTGACGCCGCAGGCGTTCGCGATTGGTGGCGAAAAGCTGTGAATCGATCGGACGATATTTCATGAGTCTGGTCTTTCATAGGTCGGAGCCTGGGTTTAATCAAGAGTCGCCTGTGACCGACCTCCATCTATCGCCGCCATCCCAAGGACTCAGCTGGGTGGTCTCCGTCCGAGACCTCGTGGAGTTTGTCCTCCGGCGTGGCGGTCTCTCACGGGGAAGCTTTCGCAGCGCGAGACGTGCCCAGGAAGGCACAAGGGGCCATCAAGACGTCCAGAGACAGCGCCCGCCTAACTACCGTCCCGAAGTCCCCGTTCGCGATCAGATCCTCACCTCGACAGGGCAGAGCGTGATCGTCCAGGGACGGATCGACGGCGTCCTTCAATCCGCCTCCGGCTGGCTTCTGGAAGAGATCAAGACCGTCACCGGTGACTGGAACGGCGAAGCCCGCGACATCCACTGGTCCCAGGCCAAGGTCTACGCCGCGCTCTTCGCTCGGGAAAAAGGACTAACAGAACTCGATGTCCAGCTCACCTACCTCCACCTCGATACCAACGATCTCACCGTTTTTCGCCAGACCTTTGAAACCGAGAGCCTGGAACAGTTCTACCGCCCCCTGACCGAATTCTACGGAGCCTGGATCGATCTGCAAAGCGTCCATCGCACGGCACGCGATCTTTCCATCCGCTCGGCCGAGTTTCCCTTCGCCCAAGCCCGCGAAGGCCAGGAGACGCTTCTGTGGAAAACAGGTGAAGTCCTGCAGCAAGGCCATACCCTCCTCGCCGAGGCGCCCACCGGCATCGGCAAGACCATCTCCGTGCTCTTTGCCGCGGTGAAAGAACTCCCGCGCTCAGGAGGGACTCTTCGGCTCGCCTACCTCACTGCCAAAACTACCGGCCATGAATCCGCACGCAAGGCGGTGGAAGATCTCGCCCAAGCCGGCGTGCGTCTCAATGCGCTCGCCTTCGCCGCGAGAGACCGGCTCTGTTTCGGACAGGGAGACGGATCGCCCTGCGATGTCAATACCTGCCCCCTGGCACAGTCCTATTTCGACCGCCGCCAGGAAGCCCTCCGGAGCGCCCTGGAACTCGGCTGGATCGGCCTCACGGAATTGCGCTCCCTCGCCGAGGAACACCAGGTTTGCCCTTCCGCTCTGGCATTGGACCTCGTGCCCTGGGTCGACTTGATCGTCTGCGACTACAACTACGTCTTTGACCCCACCGTCCGCCTCGCGGGCCTAACCAATGAGGGCCAGCGCCAGATCGCTCTCCTCATCGATGAAGCGCACAACCTCCCGGACCGTGCGCGCAGCATGTTCAGCGCGGAAATCGCAACCTCCGCCCTGCTCAAGCTCAAACGCTTGCTGGGCTCCCACCTCCCGCCATGCCGTCAGGCCATCGACAGCATCGTTCATCTACTCGAGGATGCCAAACAGCGTTCCGGCACCAATCGCCCCTTCTCCGCCCTCGAACGGCTCCCCAGTGGCCTCCGTTCGGCGATCGGCGCCTTTCTCAGCGGCGCCGACCATGCCCTCACGCGCTCGGAAGTGCCCCACGTCCAGGACGATCTCCAAGAGGTTTACTACACACTCTCACATTTTCTCCGCATCCATGAAATGGGCAATCCGGAGACCCACGCCCTGCTGCTCGAACAGTCCGACTCAACCTCGCGCCGCCATCTCAAGATCCGCTGGCTCTGCCTCGATCCCGGTCCCCTCCTCGAGCGCGTCTATCGTGAGACCGGCCCGGCCATCATCTTTTCCGCCACCCTCTCTCCCTCCGCTTATTTCTCGCGTCTCCTCGGCCACACCGTTCATCCAGCGCGACTCGCCTTGGCCTCACCCTTTCCCCAAGAGAATCTTGGGCTCATGATCCACACGGGCATCGCCACAACCTACCGGCGGCGGGCCGCTTCCTATGATCACGTGGCCGAAATCCTCGCCGCCTTTGCGCGTGGGAAACCCGGGCACTATCTCGCCTACTTCTCCTCCTACGACTACCTTCGCCAGGTGGAGGAACGCCTGCGATCGAGCCTACCCAAAGGCCTGCGACTGCTCAGTCAGAACGCGGACATGAGCCTCGAGGATCGCGCGGCCTTTCTCAAACACTTTCACCAGAAACCATCGCCGCGCAGCCGGACGTCGCTCTTGGGCCTCGCTGTCCTTGGCGGCGTCTTCGGCGAAGGCGTCGATCTCGTTGGGGACCGCCTCATCGGCGTCGCCGTCGTCGGCGTCGGACTCCCGCAGGTGAACACCGAGAATGACCTCATCAAGGCACGGTTCAGCCGCACGGGAGACCGGCAAGATGAATCCCGGGGCTTCGACTTTGCCTACACCTATCCGGGCTTCAATCGCGTCCTCCAGGCCGTCGGCCGCGTCATCCGCAGCGAAACCGACCGCGGCATGGCCCTGCTCATCGATGAGCGTTACCGCCGACACCACTACCGCGAACTCTTCCCCTCCTGGTGGCAGCCAAAAGTCGTCCGCTCCGTCGATGAGATGCGGGACCACCAAGCACAATTTTGGGAAAAAGGCTGAATTTTCAGTGGTAAGTCAGCCCTGAAAGCTCCCGTCCTAATCCTGAAACTAAGAAGCCAGGAATCGCCCATGATGCCGACAGGAACTGCCCGCTCTCGTTTCTAAAGCCTATTTCAAACTGTTCGAATGAACAGCTTATTCTTGCACATTGGACTTGAAAGTCGTATCTTCTCAACGCAACGATGTTGCGTTGAAGGAAAAAGCGCTCCTGTGAACCGCCCCTCTTACAACCAGCGAAAGGCCGCAGAGGTCACCGCCTACCTTTTGAGCAAAGCTCCCAACCAGCGGGAGTATTTGATCTTGATTGTCAAGCTGATCTACATCGCTGAGCGACGAGCTTTACATCGCTGGGGACGACTGATCACCTGGGATCGATTCGTCTCAATGGACAACGGACCAGTTCCAAGCCAAACCTTGAACTTGATTTCAGGAACCGAACAACAGAGCGAAATCTGGGACGAGTATATCTCAGACCGGTCAGCCCATCGGATTGGTTTGCGCGAGATGCCTGAAATCGAAGAATTATCTCAGGCCGAGATTGATCTACTTGATGAGGTTTACGACGAGTTTGGCGCTTTGAACCGATGGGAGGTGGTTGATGAAACCCACAAGTTTCCAGAATGGACGGACCCACAAGGGTCGGCTCTTCCGATCGAACTCAGCGATATTCTCCGCGCCGGCGATGTTCCGTCAGAACAAATCGAAAGGATTGAGGAAGAAATCGAAGCGTTGGGGCAGGCAAGATCTGTTCTATCACCTGCTTGATTTTGAGTGGCCTGTTTGACGTCGGATCGACCTTCCTCATGCCGCACCCAAACGGCCACAAGGATCATCTGTGGATTGTAATTGCGAAATTGGAGGAGAGGGTTGCAATCGTGAACCTAAATACGAAACGCGATGGATCTGATGAAACGACAGTATTACTCCGAGGATCCCATCCCTTTGTCAGCCGGCCTACGGTGGTCACCTATGCGGATGCAATGATTGTTGAGTATCGTCAACTCGATCAGCTTAATGGCACTCTTCTTACGCTCCATAGCAGTTGCTCCTCTCACATGGTCCGACGGATCTTGGATGGAGTCGCTCGATCTCCGTTTACCCCAATGAAGATTCGAAAATTCTGTGAAAGGGCTGATTCAGACGAAAATAGCCCATCCTAATTCCTATAGACCGATTGACCCACTACCGAATTTTCTCCATCCTTTCGCGCACACTGCAAAGGCAGGGTTCTCTCTCCACCACCCCACAACCTCACGCGATCGCCTCATGGCTCAGGAAGATGATGTCTTCGAAATCATTCGGCAGGAATGGCGCGCCGCAGCGCCGCAGCTCGCCGACTGGGCCATGGATCACCTGGTCAATCGCAAGGACGTTTGGGGTCAGTATTCTCCTCTAACAGAGAAGGAGAAACTCAATAGCAAGAAGGCTTACAAGGCGCTCACCTTGCCTCAACGCAGCAAGCGGGGCACGGACATGGTCACCTTGGACAAGCTGACGAGACATTTCCGCAGCACGGGGGTCAAACACCTCATCGGTCTGCATGCTGCCCATCCGGAGAACACGTCCAAATGGCTCGCGCTGGACATCGATCTCCATGAGCCCGAAGCCGTCGATGCCGAAGACGAGGCCCGAAGAAACTTCGCCGCCGCCCTCGCCTGGTGGGAAGAACTTCAAGGCATGGGTTACGACCCGCTCTTGTTAGACTCCAACGGGGCCGGCGGCTACCACCTTCTCGTCCTCTTCCAGGCCGCAGCGCCACTGGCGTCCGTTCACGCCATGGGCCAGCGCCTCCTCGCCACCTGGAAACAAAAGAACATCGACGGACCACCAGAACAATTTCCCAAGAGCGCGGAACTCAGCGGCGACAAACTCGGCGCCTGGCTCCGTGTCTTCGGCCTCCACCACACACGCCAGCATTTTACCAAAGTGTGGAGCGGGGACCCCTGGCTGGACGAGCCCTGGCTTGAAGGCAGCGCTGCCATTGATGCCATTCTCAGTGCGCGCCCCGGTCCACCGCCACCCTCGATCTCCTCCTCCGATGAGGCTCCCGTGATCGAAAAAGGTGAGAAAGCACACGGCAGAAACTTCCAGGCGAAACGGACCCAAAAACCGTCCGTTTGCGTCGATCTCGACGGCGTGCTCGCACGCTACGAGGGTTGGTCCGGGAGAGAGAACATTGGCCCGCCCCTCTCCGGAGCTACGGAGTTCCTCAGATCCCTCCGCAAGTTCGCCAAAGTGATCATCTTTTCGAGCAGAATCACAGACACCCTATCCCGGGATACCGTGGCCGCCTGGCTAGAGAACCACGATCTTCCCTACGATGAGGTCCACGACGGACCAAGCAAGCCCATGGCCCTCGCCTTTGTCGACGATCGATCTGTCGTCTGCCGTCCTCAGGAACTTGGTCCCGCCGCCTACCATGGGGCAGAACACCACATACGCCTCCTCTGTCAGGAGCGCGATCCCAATGACGAGTCCACCGCAAGCGGACAATTGGGACGCCTCGTCGCCCGTTGGGATCAACTCACCGATGAACAACGCAGAGCCGTGATTTCCCTGGTGGACGAGGATGAGTGATGCCGCTGCGTCAAATTAACGAGAGACCTCTCCAAAGACGCGGGCGATCTCATCGAACATCTCTCCAATCTCAAGCCGCGCCCGCTTCACAAAAGTGGCAATGGCCGGCCGCGCCGCCTCCGCTGCGGCAAAAGCTTTTTCGAGTCCAGCCATTCGCTTGGGAACTTTTGTTAGTACTAGTCCATCGGCAAGACCGATGTCTCGATGGAGTGCCTCCAACTTGCTCGTATTCGAGCTCACGGAAACCACGGGCAATCCTAACACCATGGCGAGACCAGTCCCATGAAAGCGCCCGGAGAGGACACGCTTGCCCGATCCGATCACGTTGACAAAGTCGTTTACCAGATTCGCTCCCGGAAAATAGCCGCCCGTCCTCACAAAGAGTTTTCTCACCAGGCGTTCATAGCCGATTCGGTCCATGTGCAAGAATGGAAAGCCGTGATAGGCCGCGAACTTCGACAGGCGCTCACTTTTCTTCCGGTCGATGCTGTCGATCACACTGAGTTCATTGAGCAGCGCCTCGTCCGGCGGTGGATCCCTCTTGTCGAAAGTCGAAGCAAAGATCATGTCCGGCACCATCTGACAAGAGGCGCCCGCCGCTCTCACCGCTTCCGCACTCACGGAATCACGGCAATAGATGCGATCAAAAACCTCGAGGTGCCGGTTGAGAGCCTCGTTCTCCTGCCACAGGGAGTTGTAAAGAACGACCTTCTTCCCCTCTTCCTTGGCCCACCGCGCCGCCTCACAGAGGTGGGTCGGCACCGGCCGGTCGTGATGCATCGACCCCTCTCCATTGATCAAGACACTGTCGAAATCGGCCGCCTCTCGAAGGCGTTCGACCAAGGGTGCCTTGCCATCCTGCGTCGTCCAGCTCCCCACGATCTCGATGCCCACCCTGCGGCATTGGGCAAGCGAATTCTCCATCACGAGTTCACAGCCGACGTGCTCCGCTGAACGCGTGTCATTGAGGATTACCGTTTTCATCCGAACCGATTGCAGGCTACAACTAGGGTGCCCTCCAGCCCATGCCGTCGGTTTCCCCTCTCCTCAAGTCGAATCTGCCCCATGAAACGGCTGCCGAGGGGAGTCGGTGGCACTGCGCCACCCCTGAGCAGGCGCATGCCGCCTCCAACTGGGCCCGTCAGATCGACGAACCCGCCGGGATCTCACCCGGCGCCCACCTGAAGCAGGAGAACCGCCGCCTCGTGTTTCGTAGCGACGACGCCGTCCTCAAAGCCTTCCCGTTTCGCGGGATCCGCCGGTGGACCGGACGGAATCGCTACGCCCGATCCGAGTGCCTCAACTTGTTAGAAGCGGCGCAGCGCGGGATTCCCGTACCGCGCTGTTGGGCCTATGGCGAGAGACCCTCCTTCGGGGGCCTCCGCTGGAGCGCCGCCGCGCTCCAATACCTCCCCGCTCCAACTCTGCGCGATGCCTGGCTGGCCCAACCGGATGCGATTGACATCGAAGCCGCATTGACCGAGATCTCGGACCTCGCCGCCATGCTCTATCATCAGGGGGTCAACCACATCGACTTCGGTCCTCACGCAATCATTGTCGTCGAGTCCGAATCCTACCTCATCGACTGGCAATACGCCTCCTTCCTCTTGGAGCCAAACCCATTGGTCTTCGCCTCACAGATCGGCTATTTCGCCTGGGCCACGGCAACCAATCGTTCGTGGGCAACCCCACAGCAGATGCGGCGGTGGTTCGAGGCTCTTTGGGAGACTCATCAAATCCCCTCCCGGGATCGCTCCCGGGAGGTTTTCGAAAAAACGATGGCCCGCCGCCATTCGATCAAGGAACGGCTAAGGGCGGAACGAACCTTCGGCGCATAGGCCAAAGTCCGTCGAAAACGACCAATCAATCAATTATCCTGGACGCGCTCGATGATGTCTCGAATGCGTTGAAACCTCGGATCCTCCATCCGGGACAGTGCCCGGCGCATCTTCGTCAGGGCCACATTTTGCAGTTGTCTGATGCGCTCACGAGTCACTCCGAACTCCTTGCCCACCTCGACCAGAGTCCGGCTGCGGCGCCCACCCAGCCCGAAGCGGAGATCGATGATCCGGCGCTCACGTTCATCCAACTCCTCCAGGAGTTCACCGAGTTGATCCACCAGATCGCCGTCACTCGCCGTGTCATCGGGTTGCACCATCCCCTCGTCGCGAACCGTTTCGCCGAAGGTCATCCGGCTCTCCCCATCGCCCATGGGGGCGTCGAGGGACGCCGGCCGCATCGACGCCTCAGCCAACGCCGTCAATTTGTAGGTGGGAATCCCGGTGAATTCGGAAATCTCCTCCAGGGAGGGTTCCCGCCCCAATTCCTCCGTGAGGTGGGCGGCGATCCGGGTCATCTTGGAAATCTTTTCCTTCATGTGCACCGGGAGGCGAATGGTCCGCCCCTGGTTGGCCAGGGCCCGCTTCATGCACTGCTTGATCCACCAGGCCGCGTAGGTGCTCAGTTTACCCCCTTTTTTCGGATCAAAACGCTCCACCGCCTTCATCAAGCCGATGTTTCCCTCCGCGATGAGATCTCCCAAAGGCAATCCCAAGCCGCTGTAATCCTGGGCGATTTTCACCACCAGCCGCAGGTTGGCCCGGATCATCTGGGTGCGGGCCTCCTCATCACCCCGCTTGATTCGAGCGGCCAATTTGACCTCCTCCGCCGGCGTGAGCAGAGGCGTTTTTGCAATCTCACGGCAGTAGCGGCGTAGTCCCTGCTCCGGCGAACCGCCCGAATAAGTCGGTATCTCACTTGCTGTAATCCGATCCCCCTCCGATGGTTTTGCCGTCGCGGGGCGGGTCCCCCGCTGAGTGAAAACAGGCTGCGTCAAAAACTCGGTCGTCGTTTTCATATACTTAGTAAGACGGTTCTGAGATTACAGCTTGATTGCCGCCGGATTACATACGCGTAATGGAGAGGAAAGATGGCGGTAATTCGCCATAGTCACTATAATCTTTCCCCGTTGCCAATCGCCATGAGAGCCCTCGTCGTTGAAGATGATCCCAAGATCGCCTCTTTTCTTGCCAACGGGTTCGGCGAAACCGGTTTCGTCGTCGATAGCGCCCAGGATGGCATGCGCGGCCTCGAGCTCGCCCTCTCCCAGCCCTACGACGTGGCCATCATCGACCTCATGCTGCCCAAGATCGATGGCCTCTCCATCATCGAGAAAATGCGCGCCGACAAGATCGCCACCCCGGTCATCATTCTCAGCGCCAAAGACAGCGTGGACGACCGCATCCGGGGCCTCAGCATGGGCGGAGACGACTACGTTCCCAAACCCTTCTCGTTCGGCGAACTCCTCGCCCGAGTCCAGGCCGTCATGCGTCGCAGCACGACCTCCCTGGGCACCGAGCAGGGACCGCTGCGCGTGGGCGATCTTGAACTCGATCCCTGGAAACGGGAAGTCCGGCGAGATGGCGAGGTCATCGCCCTCCACGCCCGCGAATTTGCCCTCCTGGAGTTTCTCATGCGCCATCCGGGCCGCGTCCTCTCGAAAACGGCCATCCTGGAGAACGTCTACGATTACAATTTTGACCCCCAGACCAACGTCGTCGACGTTCTCGTCCATCGGCTTCGCAAGAAGGTCGACGAGGGCTTTGACAAGAAACTGATCCACACGCTGAGAGGCATGGGCTATGTCCTCCGAGAAGATTAGCCAGCAATTTCCTGGACAAACGTTAGGGTGGGGATTCAGCCTCCGCCTCAGTCTCTATTTTGCCATCGTCTTCACCGTGGGCGCCCTCGGCCTGCTCTTCATCGGTTATCATTCCATTGCCAGAGCCTTCAAGGCTCGCGAGATCGGAACTCTCGAAGAACGCCTTCACGAATACCGGGCGTGGGTCGACTTCGGATTGCAGTACTATGAGGATCCCGTTAGGGACTCGATGATCAAATTGCTCGTCGAATCGCGGTTCGACAATCAAGTCGACATCAGCAAGGACGACATGTTCATCCGCCTGGAGCGCAACAAGTATGTCAGCCCCATTTTCCGCTGCTCGCCTAACTGCGAAGATCTCTTTGCTCCGGATACGATCAAGAACCTGCCGGCAACCACCAAGGAAAAAGGCCTCTTCCTGGGAGGGGAAAGTCAGGATCAGCTCTGGGCCGTGGCATCTCTTCCCCTGGGCACGGCTGCCGGCGGCGGATTCCTTCAAGCGGGCAAGAGCCTGCGCACAGGCGAAGCCGTCCTCGACCGCTTTCGCCAGATTTTTCTCCTGGGCGTCCTTCCGGCGCTCTTTGTCGGCATCGTCGGCGGCACCCTCATGACCTATCAGTCGATCGGGCCGATCCGGGTTCTGCTCAACACGATTCACGATATCTTGAGAACGGGCGATCTCAGCCGCCGCGCGGTCTCTCCCAAAGGCGGTGACGAACTCACCCCACTGGTCAATGCCTTCAACCGCCTGTTAGTTCGTCAGGAGCGGCTCATTGAATCGATGCACACCTCGCTCGACAGCGTGGCTCACGACCTTCGCACTCCCATGGCCCGCCTGCGAGCCACCGCCGAGATCGCCCTGCATTCGCCCGATGATGGAAGTGGAAAGCACACCGAGGCACTCGCCGATTGCTTGGAGGAATCCGACCACGTTCTCAGCATGCTGCGAACGCTCATGGAACTCAGTGAGGCTGAAACCGGCGCCATGAGACTTCGCTTGGAGGAATTGAGCATGGACGACATTCTCCGTACGGTTATCGAACTCTACGAGTTCGTCGCCGAAGAGAAAAAGATTCAGCTCATCCTCGAGCCCCCGCAGAACGATGTCACGCTCGTGGCCGACCGCGCCCGCCTCCTTCAGCTCTTCGCCAACCTCGTAGACAACGCCCTCAAGTTCAGCTCAGAAGGTAGCAGCGTCCGCCTCGGCGCCCATAGCACTCGCAATCACATCAACATCTGGGTCCAGGACAGCGGCCCAGGCATCCGCGAGGAAGACCAGTCGCGCATCTGGGACCGGCTCTATCGCGGCGACCGCAGTCGATCCACGCGGGGCGTCGGTCTCGGCCTCAGCTTTGTCAGGGCCATCGCCGAAGCCCACGGAGGGTCGGCCCAGGTCCAAAGTGACCCCGGACAAG
>JANQJH010000234.1 GCA_028281705.1 Verrucomicrobiales bacterium | reverse complement strand
CCTGGGAGACGCGCTCTTCGGTCGCGGCGGCGTAGTGATTGGCGGCGACCTTGAGATGGCTGGCCCAGGTGACCTCCCGGACTTCGGGGACATAGACTCTCTTGGTGGTAGCTGAACGAGTTCCCGTCTTGGTTAGGCGCTCCTCAAATCCCGGAGTGAGGAGAGCGACGAAAGCCTGGCGTTCTTCTCTCGTCGGCTGTCGAGTGAGCAGGCGGAGATAGAGGTCGTCAATGAGCTGGCCGGGGGATGCCGCTTCCAGGGCCAATTGCGTGAGACCACTGTAGTCACTCAACCGGGTGATCCAGAGCCCGAAGAGACCATTGCCCAACATTGCCGGTTGGAGCACATTGTCAGTGACTTCCCGATCACTGATAGGCTCGGAACGGTTGGCTCGCCAGCCAAAGGCTTCCATGACGGCGATGATGGATGACGCCCGAGGCAGTGTCAGACTTGGGCGATCGCGCTCGCTGGAGACGGCGTTGAACTGCCAGGCGCGTCGGGGCGTTCCCAGATTCTGCATGACGTCGGGTGGATGCGCGCCCTCGGGATCAAAACTCAGTTCTTCGCTGTAGAAGGGCACGCTGGTGGCGGTGAAGAGGGAATCGACGAGCTGTTCGGCGCTGAGTCGACGCCGGAGGGGCGCCTCGAAGAATCGGGAATCGGCATTCCCCGCCGGCAGGGAACGGGCGCGGCGTTGGTAGGCCTCCGAAGTTAGAATCAGGCGGTGAATAGTTTTCAAATTGTAACCCGAGCGGACGAATTCGCGAGCGAGGTAGTCGAGGAGTTGGGGATGGCTTGGAGTCTGTCCCTCCCAGTCATGGACCGGGTCGACCAAGCCCTGGCCAAAGTAACGCCTCCAGATCCGGTTGACGATCACCTGGGCGAATCGGCGGTTCGCCGGGTGTGTGATTTCACGCGCCAGGCGATCACGGGCCGTCGCGCCCCGGTTCGCGCCAGACCCCGTCTTCGCTGTGTGGCTTTCAAAGGGCCAGGCATCATCGATCACGCTGCCGGGTTTGAGGGTGACTTCGATCCGCGGTGGACGGTGATGCCCGGAGCGGTCTTCGAGAAAGGACGCTGGGACGGTGGACGAGGGTGGCAAGGTGATGGGTTTGTTCTCCAACATGGCGGCGATGGAGAAGAGGTCGCGCTGGGTTGCGGAATGATAGGGCGCGTCGTGGCAGCGTGCGCATTTCATCTCGGTGCCGAGAAAAGCGGTGCCAATGACGTGCGCCTTGGCCGCCATGGGGACGTCGTTTTGCGTGGCGATGCCAAAGCCGCCGGCGCCACCGGCGTGTTTGCTGCCGGAAAAGGTGACGAGTTCGGTGACGAACTGATCGAAGGGCTTGTTGTCTTTCAATGAATCGTGGATCCACCAACGGAACGGGCCGGTGTTGTTCAGCTTGCCCTTGACCAGGCGCGGGTTCTCCGCCAGGACATCCTGCCAATAGCTCACCCAGTGGTCGGCGTGACGCGGGTGATCTAACAGTTGATCGATGAGGTTGACCCATTCGTGAGCGTCCGGCCGGGCCGCATAGGCTTTGGCGGTCTCGGCGGAAGGCGGGATGCCGAGGACGTCGAGGTAAACACGGCGAAGCAAAGGCAAACGATTCGCCATTGGCGGGATGGTGACAGGGCCGTGGTTGGCCGGCCAGGCGGCGCCCTGGTCGATCCACTCGATGAGGGATTCGATCTCGCGCTGTGTCAGGGCGTGGCCCTTGGGAGGCATGCGTTCGTCGGGATCGGTGCTCTGGATTCTCTGGAGAATGAGGCTCTTCCCGGGATCGCCGGGAGTGATGGCGGCCTCGCCCGAGTCGCCACCGCTCAGGGCCGAGTTGCGGATGTCGAGGCGTAGCCCGCCCTTGGATTTCTCGCCATGGCAGCGTAGGCAGCGTTCTTGCAAAAGAGCGAATGCGGTCTGTGTCAGGGGCGGGGTTTGTTCCGTGTCGGGTAAGGGTGGCGCGGTGGATTCGATCTTGGCCAGGATAAAGCGGTCGACCGGGTTTCCCTGAGTGGCATCGCCGGGAATCCGAATTGGGGGGAGGCCCTGGATGAACTGCCGGGCCTCTTCGTGACGCCGGTTCCAGTGTGGGGCCACGATGGCTTGGGCCTCGGCCCGTCTCCGGTTGTTGAGAGATTCCATGGCGGCCTCTTGCGCGGCTCGATAGATCTCCAGCTCTTCGGGGGTGAAAGGAATGGGTGCCGGTCCGAGCAATTTCCAGGGGGCATTGGCTTGGCCTCTGGCACGGAAGGCCACGAGGAAGGGATTCATGGTGAACCGGAGGCCGGGCTTGCCGAGGAGTGATTCTGCGATCACCTGATGGCGACTTCCCGTGGATTGAAAATCGATTCGAGTTTCTCGACAACCAATGGGAAGGCGCGGGAAGCGCCGCCGCTCAGCGTCGTCCCGAGGTTGAGGGCGAAGATCATTGTGGCCGTTGCGCGGGAGGGTGAAAGCATCGATCTGCGCTATTTCTTCGGAATCAATGTGAAGGCGGGCGAGGCCGGGAGCCCGAAAGAGGATTTCGTAGTTGCCGGGCGGAAGTTCGATGGGGGCCGCCATGCGGAGGAGAAGCGGAAGGCTTCGGTCCTGGCAGACGCCGCCACCAGTGTAAATGTGAGGGATCTCGAGAAACGCCAGATTGTCCAGGGTGAGAGATTCGGGGGGTGACGGGTCCAACCGCGGCCAGCGTTGGGGATCGCCCTCCGTGGCGAAAATTTCTCCTAGCACTTTGTCGCGTGGGATCTCTGTCCATGGAGGTGGTGGCATGGACTGAATGTAGCGGCCGCGTTCTTCGATGGCTTCGTCTGAGAGGAGGCCGCGGTAGACGGCCACCTCATCGAGGCTGCCCTGGAAACTGTTTCCGGGATCGCCGCCGCGGGCTGAACCGATCCAAATCTCATCGTCGTCGACCACGGGCGGGCGTTTGGTGGGACCTCCCATGTCCCACTTGCCCTTGACCGGTCTTCCATCGATGAAGCCGCGCATGCTCTCCGGTTTGCCGAAGGTATAGCGGACGGCCGTGTGGTACCAGGCCTTCGGGGGGAGGCTCTGCGATGAGGTCCATCGATGATACAGCTCCTTCTCTCCGCCATTCGCGCGGCTGCGAAAGAGGAAACTAATTTTCGCATGGCCGCCGGTGGCCCCGGTGAGGCGCAGGGCCCAGTTTTGGTTGTCCTTCTTGGCGTCGGTGCGGCCCTTTCCGATAATGTAAGCGTGCTGGCCGTTGGCCAGCTTGGCGGAGCGAATCCAGGCTTCAATGGTGATGGAGTCGCCATGATCGAAGCGAAGATCTTCGCGATCCGCGATGCGGAGGAAAGCGCCCTCTCCGTCAAAGACGATGGCGGGATTGTGGCTTGGCGGCCTGGAAGGGAAGGCGGGCGCCGTGGGGCCATGGTCGACCACTTTGAGATTGCCTACGGCCTGATCCCCATCGAGGCGATCCATCGTCCAGAGGGCGACGGGAGAAAGGCTCAAGGCATCGCCGGCTCCGAGGAAAGCCACGGCGAGGACGGCGAGACCGATCATCGTGCTGTGGTTCGTCCGCATTTCCCGCATAACCTATCGTGCAGGAGCTGTGGAGTAAAGATCGTGTAATCTAAAAAACTTAAACATAAACTTAAACATAAACTTAAACTCCAAGCAGGCCAACACCCCAGCAATCCCGGCTCGGAATTCAAGGTTCACGTTTCCTTTTCACAATGATTACGTTTCCGTCCGTCCACAATCCTCTGTCGGAGTTTAAGTTGAAGTTTAAGTGTAAGTTTTTTGGGCGAGGAAGGCTTGTTTGGCATGGCGGTCAAATCCGGCTTTTTCGTAGAACTGGTAGGTCCCTTCGTCCTTGCGGCCGGTGAGTAGCATGACCTTGTAGCAGTCTTGGGCCCAGGCGTGTTCCAGGGCGAACTGGAGAAGATCGGATCCATATCCCTGACGGCGATGTGCGGGGTGGGTCACGACATTTTCGATGAGGCCGTAGGAACGGCAGCCACGGGTGAGATTGGGTAGGATGTTGAGGATGCAGGAAGCGATGAGTGCCTTCTCGAGAAAGGTGCCGAGGCAGAGAATATCGCTGTTTTGACAGATTCGATCCCAGGTGCTGCGGTATCGGTCGCGATCTTCGGGAACGGGGTCTTCCGTGTGCAGATGTTGATAGAGTTCCAGCAGGGCCAGGAGCTCGTCGGAACGGAGTTCTCTCGTTTCAGTCATCGGACGGCGGACTGGTTCGTTTGGTGTCGATTGGGATACAGGCGGCTATTATAGTTTGACTCAAACTCCAACAGAGAACTGTGGACAGAGGGAAACCTGAATATTGTAGAAGGAGGCGTGACCTTGAAATCCGGGCTGGGATTGTTGGGGTGTTGTCGTGCTTTGGAGTTTAAGTTGAAGTTTAAGTGTAAGTTTAAGTTTTTTGGGCAGAGGAATCCAGGCGGCTAAAAATCAACATGCCGGAGACGACGGTGGCGACGCCGATCCACTGGAGTGGCGTCGGGATTTCGGCAAGCACGGGAATGGCGAGGAAGGTGGAGAGGATGGGGACCATGGGGTTGAAGAGCGCCGTCATTTGAGCCCCGAGGATATGGATGCCGTAGGCGAAAAGATAGAGAGTGAGGATGGAATTGACGACGCCTTGGAAGAGGGCTTGCCACAGGATGTGGCTCATGGAGGCGGTCTCAAAGCCCTTGTAGAAGAAGAGGAAGTAAAGCGGAAGATAGAGGAACATCGAGATGACGGAGATGATCGCCGTGCAGGTCGAAGGTGGCACTTTCCAGTGTTTGGTTAGGAGGGTGAACCATCCCCAACTGAGGCCCGCCACGATAAAGAGGGCGTCTCCCAGGAGGACATTGGGATCGGAGGCCGGCGATGGGGAGGAGACGAGGACCATGCCGATCAAGATGCCGATCAACGGGGCGAGGGATTTCCAGGAAAAACGGCGGTGACCGAGAAGAACGAGATTGAGAAAGACGACTGTGGGGACGAGGCCGTTGATGAGGACAGCGCCATGGGAAGCCGGGGCGAACTTGAGACCCTGAATGAAGAGAATCATGTAGGGTGCTCCGGCCAAAAGGGATAGCGTTAGACCTCGATGCCAGCCGAGACGATTGAGATTTCCCAGTTCCACGCGGCAGAAGACGGGAAGGAGAATGAGGCCGGCAACGGCGTAGCGCAGCGCGACCAAGTCGTAAGGCGTGAGTCCGTGATGGACGCTGTAGCGGGTGACAACGAAACTCGTGGAATAGATCGCCATGCAAAGGAGAACGGCTCCGAAGGCGAGCAAGTGGCGTCGGTGGCGATCTTCGGGAGTCGTCACGGGAACTTCGTGGGCGTATGAAGGGATGGCGGCGCTCTCACGTTTGGCGAAAAGCTTGGACGATCGTTGCCAGCGTCGCGATGATGGCGATGGCCATGCCCAGGCCATCCACATTGTTCAATCGGCGGGTGTGTTCGAATTGTTCGGCGAGGACGCCGGCCGATGCCATGATGGCGCCACTCAGGGCGCAAATGCTCAATGCGAGAGTTTTCATGACAGGCATCCTAAATTCGACTGAGAGATCTGGCCATGCCTAAAACGCGGGCTTTCTAGGAGTCGCCGGCCGTGGGGGGACTGAGGCTGGGACGGGCGATGAATTGGCTTGCGGGACCCATCCAGTGCGGTGTTATTCGCTAACGAGATTGAAGCCATGCGTGCGCGGATCATTGAACCCAGTTTTTTGCTCCAGGCCTACGGCCAGGGACTGTTTCCCATGGGCTTGGACGACGGTGAGATCGGTTGGTTCTCTCCGGATCCGCGGGCCATCATCCCGCTCGATGATTTTCACGTGCCGCATGGGCTCAAGCGATTCCTCCGTCGCCGATCGACCTTTGATATCCGGATCAACACGCGTTTTCGGGATGTGATGTTGGGCTGTGCCGATCGCGAAACCACGTGGATCGACGATACGGTGCTGGAGAGCTACTGTTGCCTTCACCGGCTGGGTTTTGCCCATTCGGTCGAGACATGGGAGGGCGATCGCCTGGTAGGCGGTCTCTATGGCGTTTCCATTGGCGGCGCTTTCTTTGGGGAATCGATGTTCTCGCGGGTGAGCAACGCTTCCAGCGCCGCTCTCGTGGCCTTGGTAGACCGATTGAATGACCGTGGATTTCAGTTGCTCGATACTCAGTGGACGACACCACACCTCAAGCGATTTGGGGCCGAGGAGATCTCTCGTGATGAATACATGACACGACTGGCGCGTGCCCTGGGATTGTTGGTGAGTTTTCGGGATAAGCCGGCCGGCGATTCAAAGATCAGTTGAATTGGAAGGATCGTTGTTTGAAGGCTTCTCGGTTTTGGAAATAGATTCCGGCAATGATAACTGAGGGACTGAAGACCTCCCGCATTGCGGGAAAGTGGCAGGGACTTTAGTCCCTTTGCTATTTATTTATTGGTAAAACGCTCAGGGTTAGGGCGCTTCAGTGTACCAAGGGGCCGACGCGTATCAGGCGGACAAGAGTGCCCGCATCACTTGGCTGGGCATCACACGAATGAGAGGGCCGGCGGGACGCCGGTCTCACGTTGGAACCGTCCGCATCACGATTGCTTCTTCGAGGGGATTGGGCGCAGTGTTTGCTCACGGATCTCATGGGTGATCTCTAGCAAGTGCCGGTCGAAGAACTGACGGAGAAGTCTGTTGAGTTTGGGATTGTCGAAGCGCCCGTGTCCCTTGTCTTTCATGGTAACGAGGATTGAGGAGACGCCGGCACGATCGAGGGCACGGTCTAACTGAACGGACTGGTCGAAGGGAACCAGCATGTCATTGTCACCGTGCACGTGGAGAAAGGGGGCGTCGTCGGCGCTGACGTGGCTCACGGGTGAGGCCTGGCGGCTTTTCTCGACGTGATCCTGAATGGGCCCGCCAATGAGCTGGGATTCTGGTGAGTCGGGAGCGTCGTGGTCGATGTTGCTGGGGAAATCGTTCATCGTGAGGAGCGCCGAAGGGCCAAAATAGTTGGCCACACACGTTACCCGGCTACTCTCCTCCAGGTGCGGTCCGAGCTTTCCTTCCAGAGCTGCGACCTCTCCGGAGACACCGAGCATGGCCACGAGGTGGCCACCGGCGGAAGTGCCCCAGACGGCGATCTTGCCGGGATCGAGCCCGTATTTCTCCGCGTTGCCGCGGATCCAGCGGATGGCGGCTTTGCAATCGTGGATCTGGGCAGGCCAGACCGCTTCTTGGCTCAG
>JANQJH010000201.1 GCA_028281705.1 Verrucomicrobiales bacterium | reverse complement strand
CGTCGTCGTCCCATCAACCCCGAAGTCTCCCGTGCCCACGTTCGTCACGTCCTCGTCAAAGGTCGCCCGAAAAATGAGGGTATCGGCATTGGTGGGACTCGTCGCCGGCGTCAATCTCTCGATGGAAGAGAACGTCGGCGCCGTGTTGTCCACCAGATAGGTTTCGTCTGTCGCCGGTTCGCCCGCAGGAAGAGCATGCCCTGCGAGATCCGTGATGTCCTGGGAACCGCCGAGATTAAGTCCGACCGTGTCATCCAACCCGCTGAGATCACCACCCGAGACCGTCACGTCGTACACCGAGGCACTCACCGTGGCCACGTTGGTCACCGTCGCCGTCGTCGTCCCATTCACCGCGAAATCTCCCGTGCCCACGTTCACCACGTCCTCGTCAAAGGTCGCCCGAAAAACGAGCGTATCGGCATTGGTGGGACTCGTCGCCGGGTTCGATCTCACGATGGAAGAGAACGTCGGCGCCGTGTTGTCGACGACGTAAACTTCATCCGTCGCCGGTTCACCCGCAGGCAGCGCGTTCCCCGCAAGGTCCGCGATGTTCTGTCCACCAGCGAGGTTAAGCCCGACGTTGCCGTCGAAACTCATGAGATCACCTCCGGAGACCGTGACACTGTACTCCGCGGCGCTCACCGTGGCGACGTTGGTCACGGTGGCGGTGGTTGTCCCGTCCACTGCAAAATCCGTGGTATCCACATTCATCACGTCCTCGTCAAAGGTCACTTTGAAAATGAGAGTGTCCGCATTGGTGGGACTCGTCGCCGGCGTCAATCTCTCGAAGGTCGAGAGTGTGGGAGGCGTGTTATCCACGGAACCCACGAAGGCGAAGGCGACGTCGGCAATGAACACGAGCCCGAAGATACTGAAAAGCGCCCGAGAGATAGAAGAGGATGACATTTCCATGGTCGACACTGTTAGTTATTAACCCCATTACTTACAGTCTGTCAAAACCGAACCGGTCCTGAGACCCAATGTCCTTTCATTTTTCACGCGTTTCCCATGGAATCCTCAAGGCATTCTCGCGATCCTGGCCTCTAGCAATCCTGCTGGGGTGCTGTCCCGGATGCGATCCTCGAGAGAACGGTAGCAATACGGCGCAGATAGAGGCAGAGTCACCGGCCTGGGTAACCAATCGAGTACGATGGACTGTGGGAAGCGAAGAGAGCTGCTTCGGCTATGAGGTGCACCGCTCCACCTCGAGAGACGGCCCGTTTGAACGGATTTCGGCCTCACCCGTCGCGGGGCACGGCACCTCGGATCAGGTTCGAGCCTACGTCTACGAAGATACCCGGGCAGAGGCGGGGAAGACTTACTTTTACAAAATCGAGGAGATCAAGATGGACAATCGGCGCCGCTCGTTTCCCAACGTCTTCGAAGTGGCGCCACCGCCGAAAGCAGAAAACGCCGCATCCTCGATCGAATAACTTTACAGCCCGGGAAAATTCGATGTATTGATAGCACGAAGCCATGCCAATCAAGCGCTCTCTTTTCCTCGCCGTCTGCCTCTTGCTCGCTTCCTGCGGAAAAAAGACGACACCAACGCCTGAAGTTACGGATTTGTCAGGCCAAAGTGGTCCGAAACTTGTTTCTCCTCTTGAAGAGGGAAGTGTTCCAGACCTAGAGTCCTTGGAAGACCTTCCAACGACGAACCGGCCCACGGGTTGGGATTCCATGAGCCCGGCGGAAAAAGCGTCGTTCAAGCAGCTCGCGGAGGAGATCCGGGCTGCCCTGGACCGGACGCAGGCGACCGATGAAGAATGGGCCACCATGACCCAGGCGGAAAGGCGGGCCCTCATGGGTAAGCGGAAGGAAACCATTGCGGAGATGTCGAAGAAGTTTGATGACGCAGGGTACGAACTCGATCAGAATGCCCCCCGTCAGATCGTGAACCGGGCCATTGGCAGCGGCGGAGGTGCCGCCCCGCCAGCGCCCAATCCAGCCTTCCAGATCGCCGCCCTCGGGGCTGGAACCATTCAGTACGACACCGGCACCGTCTTTGGTACAGCTGGTGTTGCCAGTCAAATGATCGGCAACCGTTTCGATTCTGCCGTGAACACGGTCGGGACCTCCTGCTGTTTTACCGTGGGCTCCTCGGGTACCATCACCATGATCACGTTTCACATGGTTAATACTTGGTTTGGTTCCGTTGTTTGGTCGCTCTTCTCCGATATCTCGGGCACGATGGCCATGCGGGTCACCAGCATAGGGAGATCGGGGGTCATGACTGGACTCAACACCCTATCGGTGATGACCCCGACCACGGCGAATGCCTACATGAATACCACCTTCCTCGCCGGGATCTGGCAGTTTGACCCTTCGATGACGGGCTTGGCTGTGGACACAGGCACGACGGGGGGCCAAGGGTTCCACGCCATCAGCCTCAATGACGGAGGCGTCGGCACCGGTCTAACGACCGTCACCACGGGAGGCATGGGGCTCAATGCCATCTTCCGAGTCACCGGACAGAATCTCGTCCCCGTGGAGCTGATGAAGTTCGAGGCCGAGACCACAGGGGATGAGGCGGACGCTTCGCCAATTGCCGCAGACCCGTCCGAACTATAAATCAACTTCCCGCCGTATCAGGCGGGTTTTCACCAGTCCAGGCAAGTGCCCTACTTGACGCGTCCCTGTAGAAGAACGCATAAACGTCCCCCGGCTGGAGAGGAACGCAGGCGCCTTCCTCGGAGGAAATCAATGCTTCTACTGCTAGCCATCGCGTGGCTCCCCTCCTGCTCTGAAACCGTCCGAACGCCACAGTCGGAACCAGCCGTCACCTCCCAACCTCTGGCACCTCCTGGAGAACGCTTGGAGTCGACAGAAAGCTCCCCCCTGTTTCGACGCATCTCCCCGGACGACTCCGGGATCACATTCACCAATGAACTGGTCCCGGAAAGCCGGGTCGAACGAAACAACTTGGGAACGGGGGTCGCCAGCGGCGATATCGATGGGGACGGCCTGACGGATCTCTACTTCGTCTCCAAAGACGGTCCCAACCGCCTCTATCAGCAGACAAGCCCATGGAGGTTCCAGGACGTGACCGACCTCGCGGGAGTCGGGGGAGGGAACGCCAGTGGCACGGGGGCGGCTTTCATTGATGTCGATAATGACGGCGATCTCGACCTCTACGCTTGCAATCAGGACGCCGCGGACCAACTCTTCATCAATCAGGGAAACCTCCGGTTCACGGAGGAGGCCGCCGCCAGAGGAACGGCTCATCCAGGACCAAGTGTGATGGTCGCTCCCTGCGACTACGATCGAGATGGCGATCTCGATCTCTACATCACCACCTATCGCGAACTCGGCGCTCCGATCGATGACAAGCGGAGAGTGACCAACTCCAGGCAGCTCCCCCCGGACCTCGAGGACGACTACGCCGTGGGCAAGCATGGACTCATCGAACTCGGCCGGGAGGATGTTCTCTTACAGAACGACGGAGCAGGGCATTTCACCGACGTCACCTCGTCCAGTGGGATCCCGCCGCTCCTGGAGTTCGGGCTCTCAGCCACCTGGTTTGACTACAACAACGACGACTGGCCCGACCTCTACGTGGCCAACGATTTCAAAGGACCCGACCATCTCTATCACAACAATGGAGATGGCACCTTCACCGACGTCGCACCCCAGTCGATGCCCTTTCTCCCGTGGTTTGCCATGGGCAGCGATTTCGGCGATCTCAACAACGACGGCTGGTTCGACCTCATCGTGGGCGACATGATGGGGACAACCCATTTTCGCCAGAAACTCCAGATGGGCGACATTCGGGACACACGCACCTTTCTCTCCCGGGCGTTTCCCCGGCAATACATGCGGAACACGTTTTTTGTCAATACCGGCACAGGGCGCTTTCTCGAAGCCAGTGCCATGGCGGGCATGTCTGCCAGCGACTGGACCTGGGCCATTCGCATCGCGGATCTCGACTGCGACGGCCGGGAAGATGTCTTTTTCACCAATGGCCACTACCTCGACGCGCGTGACACCGACCGCTTCATTGCCCGTAAGCTGATGCGTAACTGGCAAAACGAGAATGGTGCCCAGGACGGGAAACGGTTCCGAGATTATTTGCGGGGCTTGGGCTTCGAAGAGGAGGTCTTCATGGGATTGGATCGGCCGCCGCTCGATCAGAAGAATCTCGCCTTCCGCAATCGAGGCGACCTCCAGTTCGATGATGTGAGCGACGCCTGGGGACTGGGGCACAAGGGGGTCAGTTTCGGAACCACCTTGTGCGATCTCGACACCGATGGAGATCTCGACATTGTGGTGGTCAACACCTACGAACCGGTCTCGCTCTATCAAAACAACGGCAGTCTCGGGAATCGCATGGTGATCAGGCTACGAGGGACGTCGAGCAATCACTACGGCATTGGAAGCCGCCTCACCGCTCACGTGGAGGACGAAATCCTCTCGCGCTATCTCAGCACGGGCCGCGGATATCAAAGCGCCGATCAACCGGAAATTCACTTTGGGCTGGGCGACCACCAAAAGATCGACCGATTGGAAATTCGCTGGCCCAGCGGCATCGTGCAAACGATCGAAAATTTGAAGGCGGGAAGCGTTCATACCATTCGCGAACCCGACAATGAACGACCGGCACCCCTTGCGCCTGCCACAGCCTGGGCGGCGGCTACTCCCGAGAACTCCGCCACGCAGTTCAGGCTGGATGAGGAGTCGGGCCTCGAATACCGCCATTTCGAGCAGCCCTATGACGACTTCAAGAATCAGCCCTTGCTCCCCTTCCAACTCTCGGCCCTCGGACCCGGCATGGCCTGGGGCGACGCCGACGGCGACGGACGCGAGGATCTCTGGGTGGGTGGAGGCTTTGGTCAGTTAGGCGGGATCCATTTCAAGGAACAGGATCGGCGTTTCGCTCCCGCCACCAACCATTCCTGGCAAAATGCCCAGGCCGATGCTCTGGCCGATGATATGGGCGGTCTTTGGTTTGATGCCGATGGAGACGGCGACAACGATCTCTACGTGGTCAGCGGCGGGGTGGAATCTCCGGTATCCGGCTACCAAGACCGCCTCTACCTGAATGACGGCCACGGAGCCCTCGAGTTGGCCGCAAGTGCGCTGCCTCCGGAGTCTTCTAGCGGAAGCACGGTTTCCGCAGGCGACTTCGACCGCGACGGGGACTTGGACCTTTTCGTCGGGGGTCGTAGCGTACCTGGAGCCTATCCGGTAACCCCTTCGAGCCGACTGCTGATCAACGAGAATGGCCGCTTCCACGAGGCGTCGCCCGACACGGCACCGGGCCTCCGTGACGTCGGATTGGTCACCGGCAGCCTTTGGTCAGACGTCGATGGTGATGGCTGGCTGGATCTTCTCATCACGCTCGATTGGGGCGCGGTGACGCTCTACATCAACCGCAAAGGCCGACTGATCAATGAAACAGCCGAGCGCGGCCTGGGACAACACCTTGGGTGGTGGAACGGCATCGCCGGGAGCGACGTCGATCACGATGGCGACATCGACTATGTGGCCACCAACTTTGGCACCAACACCAAGTACAAGATCAAAGAGGGCAAACCGCGAAGGATCTACTACGGGGATTTCGATGGAAACGGTGCAAGTAACATCGTGGAAGCCAAGTTCGAAGATGATCGGCTGCTCCCGGAACGAGGCCGGAGCTGCAGCATGCTGGCCATGCCCATGTTGGAGAGCAAGTTCCCCACCTTCCGCAAGTATGCCGCTTCAGTCCTCACCGATGTCTACACGGCCGAATCGTTGGGCCAGGCGCTCCAGAGAGAGGCGAACTGGTTGGAAACGAGCTTGTTGGTTAACGACGGCTCCGGTCATTTTGAGGTGCGTCCCCTGCCCCGGCTCGCCCAAATCGCACCGTCCTTCGGCGTGGCCCTGGAGGACTTTGACGGCGATGGCCACGTGGACATTGTCCTGGGTCAGAATTTCTACCCCAACCAACCGGAAACGGGTTGGATGAACATGGGGCTTGGTCTCTACCTGCATGGCAGCGGTGAGGGATCGTTCGAGCCCGTGGGCCCCAGCGAGAGCGGCATCCTCGTGCGCGAGGACGCCCGCAGCCTCACCACGGCGGATATCGACGATGACGGATGGATGGACTTCGTCGTGGCGCTCAATGACGGGCCTCTGCGTGTCTTTCGCAATCAGGGCGCGCAAGAGAATCGGACCCTAACGCTGAAACTCCGAGGCAAACCGGGCAACCTCAACGCCGTGGGCGCCACCGTGACCCTTTCCCTAGCAAATGGACTCAAGCAAGTTCGCGAGATCTACGCCGGCGGCAGTTACCTGGGTCAGTCAACCGCCAGATTGATCTTTGGCATTCCACAAGACGATGAGGTTCGAAAGCTCTCCATCCGCTGGCCGGACGGCAAGACGAGCGATTATTTCGAGGGCTTTGAAGGGCAGGTGATGGCCATTGAGCAAAAGTGAATCAGGGAATCACTTCCCTCACCTCAAATCCCACCCCTTGAAGCAGTTCCTCTCGAACCGCTTCTCGAATCTCTGCCAGTCGACGTTCACGTAAATGCTGCCGTATGCCCGCCTTCACCGTTTCAAAGTCGACGGCCTGCGGCGGGATTCTCTCCAGGACGCGAATCATCCACAAGGTCGCCTTCCCTCCCGCCCCTTCCCGCTGGGTAAAGACGCTGCTGATCTCTCCGATCTCCAACGTTTCGATCGCCCGTCGCACCGTCGAGCCCAAGGCAGACAGACCCGAGGGATACAGCGGTCCCAGGATCCCTGCACGGCCGACCGGCAAGCCCGCCAATTGGCTCTCTGCCACCTCCAGGAAAGCCAAAGACGGATCTTCTGACACGGTTTTGTGCAGTGCTCTCATTTTCGCGGAATGGCGCAGGCGATCACGACGTGAACTCTCGAGGCAAATGACTTCCAGTCTGATCCCCGTCTCCGTGACAAATCGACTCCGATTGGCCTCATAGTAGGTTCTCGTCTCCGCATCGCTGATCGGCACCCATCGTTGCCCAACCCGATTGGACATCTCTCGGTTCACCGCAATCTTTCGCCGATCCACCTCGAAGGCCGCCTGAAGGGACTCGGATTGATGTAGCTCACGTTCTCGGGCTCGTTGTCCGGCGCTCAGCAAGAGAGCCAAGGGATTCACCGCGGCGCGTCTCGCCTCATCAGCCAGGGAGGCGAGTTGGTTGACAGCAATGCCCATTCCTCGCATCAAGTGCGACGTCTCATCGGGAGAAAATCGCGTTCCATCCGAGAGAACCAGTTCCCATGCATTGGCCCCGGGGGCTTGCAGGGAATATCGTTTCCACTCGTCTTCGAGTTCACGCCAGGCACGATCCGTCAGCTGTTGCCGCAGCTTCTGTTCAACTCTATCCAAGATGTCTTCAGGAGAGCGCTTCCGCGCAAGTACGACGCCCTCACATATGAAGATCGTGAGCCCGCGATCGGATTCCAAAACCGGACTCACCTCTCCCTCCGTCATCTTCATCACGATCTCATCAATCGCGGGGTCCAACTGGCCCGCCGCTACATTTCCCAGCAGCCCACCATCGTAGCGGGTCGACGATTGAGAATGTTCTCGAGCCATCGCGGCAAAGTCCGCTCCATCGATCAATCGAGCCCTCAGTCCCTCCATTTCCGCTCGTAGCGCCTCCTTCTCTTCATCGGTAGCCTCTTCACCGAAGCCCTTGAAGAGGTTGCGCAGGCGAATGCGCCTTGGAATCTCGCTATTTTGCAGAGCCTCTTGGGCTGCCTGATTCAAGCGCTCATCCGGAATGTCGATCGAGGCATGCATTTCACGACGCAGGGCAACCCGCAATCGACCACACTCCAGCCTCAGTGCCTCCATACGAAAACCCATGGTTTCCTCCAACCCCTTTCTCTTCGCCTCCTCAACCAAGAGACGCTCCACCACCATCTCCTCCAGATAGTCCCCTCGCAACGTCTTCAAATCGCGCTTGGCGTTCGCCTCAATCCAGGTCTCGAGTTCAGACAGCGTGACCTGGCCTCCGTTGTAAATCGCCAACACTTCGGGGATCGCCGCAACGTCAGGGCTCTTTCGCCCGCAGCTCGCCAGAAGCATCACCACTCCCAGTAGCACCGCGATCAATGAAATGCCCGGCAAGACTCTCATCGTCATTTCTCCGCCTCCCGCACAATCTCCACGGTCGATGCCCCTTCGTGTATCCGCACCCAGGCGTTTCGCGGTGGGTTCGCATGTCTCTCCGTTTGCCCAGTCGCAGGCCAAAAAATCTCGAGCCTCACAAGCGCCTCGGACTGCCTGAAGCCGAAGAACTGCCGCAAGGGATTGGCTCCAAATGATCCACCGCTGTTGACATGGCGGACGATCTTTCGCGTGACACCTCCCGTCTTTTCCTCGAGAACCAGCGTCATCTCCGTCCCGATCGCTGAGCGATTCGAAGTCACGCCAATCAGTTCCACCGACAGAAAGTCTCCTCCGGAGCCGGGATTCTCAAACAAGGCATTGGGGTACCTGTCCCCGGGAAAAGCGCCTCCAATCTGATGAAAGACGTCCAGGTCGCCATCGGAATCCCAGTCGGCAAAGGCCACGCCGTGCCCCTTCTGCAGGTGAGCCAATCCGGTCGAATAGGAGGCATCGAGAAACCGGCTGCCCGACTCATTGAGGAAGATCCGATTGGGAATGAGCATTTTGTAAGGGGGCGCCCCGGTGCCCATGTAAACATCCGCAAATCCATCCCCGTTCACATCCCCAAAATTTGCCCCCATCACTTTCTGCAATTGATGGATGCCCATTTCGCGAGCCACCTCGGTGAAGCCACCTGCGCCATCCCCACGGTAGAGCCGGTTTCCCTCCTTCGGAGTGGTGGCTCCCATCGACGCGGCCACCACGTCGTCTAACTTTCCCGCAAATGAGCCCACGAAGAGGTCGAGATGACCGTCGTTGTCGAAGTCCCAAAACCACGTGGGGAAACTCGCCTGCGGGTGCACGACCTGAAGTGACTTGGCCACATCCGTGAAGGTACCGTCCCCGTTGTTGCGGTAGAGCCGATTGTCCGTCCGGTAGTTGGATACGTAGAGATCGGGAAATCGATCCCGATCATAGTCTCCCCAGACGACGCCCTTGGCATACCCGTGATTCTCCACGCCGGCTTCCGCGGCCACATCCGTGAACGTGCCGTTCCCGTTGTTCCGAAAGAGCTGTGAGGGCGCGTGCATCGACTGCATCCTGGCAAATCCCTCGGCGTTGCCAAAGTCGACGATCCCCGTAGTGGATTCGTTGCCGACGTAGAGGTCGAGATCGCCGTCGAGGTCGTAGTCCGCCCAGGCGGCGGTCTGCGTTGGGTAATGTGTTTCGCCAAGCCCCGCCGCAAAAGTCACATCGCGAAACGTCCCCTTTCCGTCGTTCTCCAAGAGTGAATTGGGAATCCTGCCCCCTTTGAACCGCCACGCTCCCCGGAGAACGAGCAGGTCGGCGTCCCCGTCGTTATCGTAATCGGCTTGGAGAGCGTTGAGGCCGCCAAAGAGTCCTAACAAACCCGCTTCCTCCGTTTTCTCCACGAATCGCTCGCCACCTTCATTGACAAAGAAGCGCAACTGCCCTCGCGGGTCCCAAGCCGTAAAAAACACATCGGGAAACCCGTCACCGGTGAAGTCGTCGACCACGGCCGAGCCGGCGAGATCAAAGGTATCGATGCCCACGGACTGCGCGATGTTCCGTAATCGACCCGGATGGTGCTCTGGTATCGCATCGGAACCGTCGGCGAAGGCCGCTTCCGGAATGCGGTACTCGGCCGGGACGCCTAGAGGGAATTTTCCCAAGGTCATGGAAGCCAGGTTCAGCAGCCAACGCGCCTCGAGGTAGGGCCCCATCTGCGAGGGCGATCGCAAAGCCGGCAGTACCTCGGTGAGGTGGCGCACGGCCGCTTCAGAGCCCACCGTCTCCGAGTGAATCCCCGCGCCGCGCACGGGCAGGATACAACTCTCCGGAGAATGACGCAGACAGCAATTCTCCGTCTCCCCCAGTCGAAGGCAAGCCACCGCCAGAAGAAATCTCAGTCGGGCGAGCTTCTGTGCCTTGCTCGTGGATTCAGGTAGGCTTTCGAGAAGTGATAGCGATTCTTCAAACAACCGAATGGAGTCCTCTTCATGGCCATGGATCAGCTCCATTTGAGCCAGCTTTGACAGGAGAGCACTGCGTTGACCGGGCACCTCCTCGCCTTCCCCACGACTCACCCGTGCCCGAAAATTCCTGAGCATGGCCGTTCCCGTGTAGTGGTCGTGGTCATCAGCTCGCGAGGCGATCTCAGCCAGCGTCTGCACCATGCGCGCATGCCCCCCACGCCCGTCGCCCGGAGGAGTCACCACGGACTCATCCTCCTCGGACACGTGACGGCCGCATCCGACGCACAAGGTGGTGACAGCCAGGGCCAGCCACACAAAATAGCTCGAGCAGCGGCCGAACTCCTCGAGAAACAACTGCTTCAACGCTTCGTAAAATTCTCCGGATGAAAGCTGAAGCCATGCGCCTCCATGGCCTCACCGACAAACGCCGCGAAAACCTTTTGCCGATAGTTCGTCAGGTAGTGCGCGATGACGCGATCACGAACCCCATCGAGGGGAATCTCCTGAGAAGCCTCTTGCTCCACCACTTCGAAAAGCACGATCCGCTTTCGCAATCGGTAAGGGTGAGAGAAGGCCCCCACCGGCATCCCGAAAGCCGCCCGAACCGCGTTGTGATCCTTGAAGCGAAGCTGTAGAGGCGTCAGCCATCCAAGATCCTCCACTTCCGCACCCGTGTTCTGGGCCAGTTGATCGAGGCTGATTTTCCCCGCCTCGAGATCGCCGCGAGCCGCCTCCAACTTGGCCATCACGTTAGGCGAGTCCGGCCCCACGACGCTAACCAGCCGACGCAGACGCACTCGCGGTTGCGAGACGAACCGATTGTAATTGGCGGCGTGATGCTCTACCAAAATCTCTTCCCGATCGCCGACATAGCGAGCGAGCTTGTCTTGCTGAAAGGCCGTCAGCAGCCTCGACTCCCACTGCTCGCGAAACTGCGCATCGACATCGACGTAGACCTCTTCATTTTCAGCGCGCGCCGCCAGCATGTGCTGGAAAATGATCTCGCGGTTCTTGATCTCCTCATAGAGAGCCGTCACAGGGTCCTTTACGAGTGGCAAGAAGGCCTCCGTATTCTGCCGAGCCATCACATGCTGCGAGAATTCGCCCCGCCGGAACTCGTAGGTCCCGACGGAAAAGAGAGCGCTTTCCGCGTCACCCTTCTGAATCAACTCGATGACCCGGTCATCCTCGGGAAACACATGGTCCGAAACCACCTCCATCTTGCCCGCCGCTTCCGCCAAAGCCTCACGGAGCTGCGAAAGTTGGAGGACCCGTTGGATCATCGGCCTGACCTCCTCAAGGGGGAGTTCTCGCCCCGTGACGGTGTTTTCGTTAAAAAAGAGATGCACGTCGTCGTTCACCCGCACGGGAGCACTCACCGCTCCCTCCGCCAATGCAAAGACAGCCTCGTCAGCCGCCGGCGGCAAGGTGCCTTTCCGCAGAGTTCCGATGAGGCCCTTGCGATGACGCGATTCCGATTCGGAGTACTGCTCAGCCAACAACCCGAAGTTCTCCCCCCGAGTCACGCGACCCGCCAGTTCCGCCAGCTCAGCCTCAACTCTATCAAAATCCTCATCAGACGAGGCCCGCTTCATCAGGTGATAGACCGTGCGGACCTCCTCCTGGTTGAACTCATCCCGATGATTCTCGTAAAAGGCCTCGATCTCGTCATCGGCCACGCCTGGCAAAAAGCCATGCTTCACCACGAGATAGTGATCCGAGAATACAGCCCGCTTGAGATTCCTCCGCACACGGATCCTCTCGGGGACCTCTTCAAAATCACTCTCCTCCAACTCTTCCCGCAAAATGCGATCGGCAAAAATCCGCTGCACGATCCGCTTCGTCCAACCGACCCGGTCATTTCCCGGAGATCTCGCCGCCGGAGGCAGCTTGGCGTAAGCCCTGGTAAAGTCCTCCCTCGTGATCTCTCCCGTGTCGTAACTCGCAAAGACATTGTCCGCCACCAGAGGTCCTCTCGGCTCCTCCGCATCATTGCCAGTGGGCGGGCCGCCACAAGAGGAAACCCACCATCCCAGCACCAGCGGTATCCCGAGGACGCGGACAAGAGAGCGCCTCCGCCTCAGCAGCCGGCCAAGCGTCGTTCGCAAACTGCCAGTCCCCAAATTCATCGACTCAAGAGTTCACCCAGAAGATCCACCAAAGGATGCGTCGGATTCTGCTTCTTCATTTCTCGAAAAGCAAACTGCGCCTCCTCATCCAGGCCGGACTCAAGGAGAAGCTTGGCCAGGGAAAAATGGGCCAACGTGTAGTCCGGTTGGATGGCCACGGCCCTCCTCAAGGCCTCCATCCCTTCCTCCACCCGGCCCGACTCCACGAGAAAGGCCCCATGGTTGTAATAACCCTTGGCGTAATAGGGATCCTCGGCCAGGGCACTCTCAAACGTCTTCGCTGCCGTGGCCCTTTGCCCGGCCTGAGCGTATCGCACGGCCAAGTCGACTCGCGCGGCCACATGCCGTTGGTTCAATTCCAAGGTCTCCTGAAGGCAGGCGAACTCCTCCTCCCGCTGCCCCATCTCCTTGTAAACCAAGGCCATGAGATAACTCGCCCGGGCGGACTTGGAGATTTCCTGGCATTCTTCGAGCTTGGCAATGGCGTCCGGAAACTTCTCTTGCTGAACGAGAATCCTCGCCATCGTCATGAGATACCGGCTGCGATCGCCGGTCAACTCCGAGTCGGGAAGGCTCACCAGCCGGTCGAGAATCGCGTAGGCTTCATCCATTTTCCCTAACATCGCTTCCGCATCGGCGAGATGTCCAAGATAGGTCGGATTGTCCGGCGAACGCTCCAGAAGTTCAAGAATCGCCGACTTTGCCTGAAATGGTTGCTTCTTGTAGAGCAACTGCCGCGCGGTGCTCATGAGGGAAATGTCGACGACGCGATCTTGCGGGGCGATCCCGTCGTCACGCAGGCGCTCACGCCCCATGAGGCCAGTTCCGCTCGATCCCAAGTAGCCTAGTGACATCAGTTTTCGCGCCGTCTCATCACTCATGGGGACGACCTGGGCCGGCTCCAAGGCGGCGTTGGCCTTGATGTAGGCGGCCAACTTCTTTTCCATCTCCGCCGCCACCTCCGGTTTCGAGGCCACGAGGTTCTCCAGCTCCGCGTGATCTCTAGTGACCTCGTAGAGTTCCTTGCGGGGGCCATAGATGTACTTGTAGTCCCCCAAATACAGGGCGCGGAGTTCTCCATAGCCATGCGATAGGCGCGGAGAGATACTTTCGGCATAGAGGGGCTCGCCCATGCGTTGCGCATTCAGGGTTTCCGCCGGCACCGAACCATCGAGGTAGCCGGCCAGACTCTTGCCCTGGATGCCCTCCACGGGGGGAAGGTCCAGCAGATCGAGAATCGTCGGCAAAATGTCTGTCATACCCACTCGGGCCGGCACCCTGACACCGCTCAATTCGCCGGGCACGCGGATGATCAGCGGCACATGCAAGGTGGAGTTGTAAACCAGCCAGGCGTGGGTCGATTCGTTATGCTCTCCCCGGCCCTCACCGTGATCCCCGGTGAAGACGATGATGGTATCGTCGTAGACGTCCAACTCCTTCAGCTTGGCGATGATCTTGCCCAAACATTCATCGGCATAACTGATCTCTCCCAGGTAGAGGTCAGTCCCGTGAAGATGATCGTAGGGGGCCGGCGGTTCAAACGGAAAATGGGGGTCGAAGTAGTGGAACCAAGCAAAGAACGGTTCGTCATGGTTTTTCTCCAGCCAGGGAAAAAGCGCCTCGTTGACTCGGCCCGCCTTGCGTTCGTCGAAGAACAGCTGTTCCTTGGGAAAGATGCGGTCCCCCTGGACGTCTTCATATTCGGTGGCCAACCTGTCATCGTAGAACTCGAATCCCTGATCGAGCCCAAACTGGGAAGCCACGGGAAAGGCACCGACGGCCGCACCGGTACGGTAACCGTTTCGCCTCAAGATCTCCGCCAAGGTGTCCTGCCCATCCGAGAGGACGAACATCCCATTGTCCCGCACACCGTGGGTAAAGGGCACCTTGCCCGTCATGATGGTGGAGTGCGATGGCAACGTGATCGGCACCGGGGTGAAGGCACGCTCAAAAAGCACGCCCTCGTCGGCCAAACCATCCGCGATGGGAGTCCTGGCCGAAGGGTGCCCGTAACAGCCGAAGTGATCGGCCCGCGTGGTGTCGAAAGTCACGAGAACGACATTCCATCGTTTGTCACCATGGGCGCCCCGTAATGTCTGCGCATCCGTGTCCGGCCCATCAGAACATCCCGCGAACACCATGAGAACGAGGATTGGAATCCAACGCAGGAGATCATGCGAGGACCCAGTCTTGGGGGCTCCGATTCTCATATGCCTGCTGCCCATATCGCTGGCGGACACGACTAGTGGCAAAGTCATACGGCGTCAAGACCCTGAAAAAAAGACAGAGCTCGAGGTTGCAGCCCCAGATCGCGCTGGCTAGGAACGGGCATGTCAGAAACGCTGCCAGAGTGCGCTTCGCCGTCGGGCTCGACCACGCGATTTGCCTTGCTGCTCATTTGTTTCTGCTTCTCCGGCGTGGCGGCGCTGATCTACCAGATCGCCTGGGTCAGACAGTTCTCACTCATCTTTGGCGGAGCTGCCCTCTCCATGGTGGCGGTGATTTGCTCCTACATGGTGGGGCTGCTCGTTGGAGCCTTGGTCATCCGAAAACTCGAACGGCGCATCGCAAGCCCACTCAAGTGGTTTGCCTTCATCGAGATCGGGATTGGGCTGGGTGCGCTCGCCATGGCGACTTTCCTAACTCTTTCCGAGTCAGGCTTTGTCTTGCTCTTTGGCGGGTCGGGCCTCGAAGCCGCCGGAACTGCGGCGGCGGTCGCGTTCTCCTTCGTCGCCACGGCAATGGCCCTCCTCATGCCCACCACCCTCATGGGAGCCTCCCTGCCCCTCCTGGCAAAACATGCGGTGGCTCATGATGATCAAATCACGACGCGGACGGGGCTCCTCTACACCGCGAACACCCTCGGCGCGGCCGTGGGCACTCTAGGCGCCTCGTTCCTCCTGCTGCCCGCCTTGGGGCTCAGCGGCACGGTCGCCGTGGGCGTGGGGATCAATCTCATCGTGGCCGTTTTGGCCATGGTCCTCCTGAAGCTCTCGCCGTCTCCACAGCCCCCGCTCACAGTCCCAGGCCCTCCGGAAGAGGCGTCATCGGGAAAACGGCCGAGTGTCGCCGTAGCCCTCATCGCCTGCCTTTCCGGCTACATTGGATTCAGCTTCGAAGTGGTCTGGACACGGCTCCTCTCCCCGGTCCTCGGCGGCACCATCTACGCCTTTGGCTGCGTCCTCGCCACTTACCTCACCGGCCTCGCCGCGGGAGCGGCCATCGCGGCCGTCATCGGTAAAAGGGGATGGAACGTGCCGCGCGCCCTCGGTTGGACCTTGCTCGCCAGCGCCCTCACCCTTGTCGGAAGCCTCATCGCAGCCGATTCCCTGCTGCATGCCCTCCTCGTGCCCCTGGGAGAACAGCACGACTGGGATCACGCCTCCTGGACCTTCGCCAAGATCGGATGGTCCACCGTGGTGCTTCTTCCCACCGCCACCGCCCTCGGCGTCACCTTTCCTCTCTGCGTCCGGCTCTACGCCAACAAGGCGGCGGAATCCCTCGACGCCTGCTCGCGCGTCTTCGTCTGGAACACGCTGGGCGCCATCGCCGGCGCTATCGCCACCGGTCTCTGGCTCTTGCCCGCCCTGAAGTTCGCCGGCATGGCAAGCCTTTTGTCTGCCCTCGGGCTCGCCCTCGCCTTGATGGCGGCGCTCCACGCGCGCCCCACCACGAACTTCCAAGCCTTCGCCGCGGTCACGGGCCTCATCGCCCTGTGCTTCATTCAGCCCTCGCCCCCCTGGCACATTATCCGTTTCAGCGCTCTCACCAATCAGATGGATCACGGGAAATTGCGCTTTTACGAAGTCGGGCGCACCACTACCGTGACCGCCCTGGAGACTCCGGCCGGGGATTGGAAGGTGAAGACCGACGGACTTCCCGAATCGAGTATCCCGCCACCCGGCGCGCGGCTTGGCCGCTACACCGTCGCCCGATGGCTCTCACTCCTGCCCGGCGCCGTTCGGCCCGAGCTGACCAAGATGTTTGTCGTTGGTCTCGGCGGCGGCCTCGTCGTCGAAGAACTGCCGGAGACCGTCGAACGGGTCGATGTCGTTGAGATTGAGGAAGCCGTACTGCAGTTGAACCGCGAGTTCGCCGGACGACGCCGAGTGGATCCCCTCTCTCATCCCCAGGTGCATGTCCACGTGGGCGACGCCCGGAGTTCCCTCCTACTGGCCAACGACGCCTATGACGCCATCGTCTCGCAACCGTCGCATCCCTTCACCGCCGGTGGTGCCCAGCTCTACACGCGAGAGTTCTTCCAACTGGTGAGGGATCGGCTTTCGGCAGACGGGGTCTTTGTCCAGTGGATGGGATTGCAATTCGTCAGTGAGGATCTCCTGAAGTCTCTCATCGCCACCGTCGTCGACTGTTTCACCCACGTCGATGCCTACATGCCCCAGCCGGGAGGGGCCATCCTTCTCATCGCCTCCAACTCCCCGCTCGACGGCGTTGCCACCGCGAACGCCAACCCCGAGGACGCGGTCAGCCGTGACCTTGCGATCAAGGGAAACCGGACCCAGTGGGAATGGCTGGGGATCTTCAGTGACACCGAGCTGCGTTCCGCCCGGGTCGCCCGGACAAACGCTCTACGAAGTCTGTCGCAGGGCGCCCCTCTGATCACCGATGGGCACAACATCCTCGAGACCCAGTCGCCATGGGCTCTGGGATCACCGGCGGGCATGCGGACCGCCGTGAATCTCTTTCTCAACGCCGGGGATTCCGCGAGCCGCCGCGACCATGACTTCCACGCGATCCTGGCCATGGCTCGGCAGCGCCAATTCGTCCGGGCCACGTTCCTCGCGGCCCAACTCCCGGACCCGGGAGATCGGTTGATCGCCCAGGGCTGCATCGCCATCCACCAACGACGCTTCCCCAAGGCTCTCCGGGATCTCGGCGAAGCTCTCTCGCGGGGTCATGTGCGGCCGGAACTCGTTCAAGGCCTGGTCCTCATTCACCGGCGAGGCGCGATGCGAAACCGTGAGATGCCCGCCGGCCTGCGCAAGGTCTTAGATTCTCCCAACTATCTCCGCGAGCGCACCCTCACAGAGTGCTGGAATCGGCTGGCGCAAACCGAAGGCTGGCAACAGGTCCGAGAGTTCGACGAGGTGCTCGGAGCGGTGGAGCCATCGAGTCTGCTCTTCGAAGAGGCGCAGCGTGTGCGAGTCATCTGGCGCCTACGCAGCGGTGATCCCAATCAAGCCGCCGAGGCCCTCGCCATCCTCCAGAGAATGTCAAGTCGACTGAACCGCGTCGATGATCAATCCCGGTTCGCCAGCGCCTACGCCGCCACTGGACACCATGCGAGTGCTCTCGTGGCCATCAAGGCGACCCTGACCATGCTGGAGAAAGCGCCCGCTCCAGCTCCGGCCAAGCGACTCTTGGCTCAGCGATTGCGCTCTGACATCGCACAATTCCCGGCGGACTTTCGCCCGGCGGAACTCACGGATATCCAAAGCCGCCTCGAGGCGTTCGCACCCGATCAAGGGGCGCGACAGGGCAATGCCGGGTCACCTAACAAGTTGTAGAGTTCCAATTCCCGACGCGGCATCCGGCTCTTCGCCAGCATCACGGCCTCCCCAATGGTGAGTGAATGAGCCAGAGCATCGATGAAGTTACCTGCCGTGGAAGGCGATGCCGGCGTTCGCCACGATGACCCGATGAAACAGGCCGAGCCTTTCCCAGGCAAGAGGACCAGCGCCTCTCCCATGGAACTCTGTTCCGGGTGATCAAAGGGCGCCGAGACACACGTGAGGCCAAACATCACGGGGAGATAAGCGCCGTCCTCCAACCATCGGAGGTCCGACCGGGAATAAAGATCCGTTCCCTTGGCGTAATCCGTCTCCCCGACGCGCCACCAGTTGCGGCCCCCGTGTCCGAAGAAAGCCCCGTAGGCATAGCCAAACCCAAACCGCTCGGCAATGCGGGCCTTGGTCTTCTTGTTCTCTGCTAGAGGAATCCCCTTGGTCTGCAAGTGATCGAATCCATCGAGGAGTTTTTCCCCTTTTGCCCAATCGATCACCTGATTGACCCGGGAATCAAATCCTCGATCAGAGCCGCTGATCCATAGCATTTTCTCTTCTCGACCGCCCAGTTCGAGGAGTTCGGCGCAGGCCATGGTTTTCGCGATTACCGCCTGCAGTTCCTCGCTCGTCCTCACAGGAATTCTCCCGAGCGCGAGATCCGGATAAACGTCTTCATCATCGAGACAGGCGTAAGGGTTATCCGCCGCAATCAGGGCCGATCGCGACGGGAGATACCAGGTGGGAATGGTCTTCGACGCCTCCTCGGGAGTCGTCGCCTTCGCGGAAGTGGCATCGCCCACCAGCAAGACAAATCTCACGCCGGAGGCTGCGCCCCGCAAGAAGCGGCGGATAGCCTTCGGATGCGGCAGACCACCGTAGTAGGCATCGTAAATCTCCGTCACGCTGACGACCGCCGTCTTCAATCCACGCCCGCGATGATATTCCGCTAGAGGCGAGATCGCCTCCATCAAATGCGGGCAGCAGATGATGACGTAGTCTGGACGGGGATCCTCTTGCAAGAACTCAGGAACGGGACGCGCCCTCACCTGCTCCACCTGCTCCGGCTTGGCGCCATCGGAGATCAACCAGAGATCGGGAACGGCTCCGGCAGAAAATCGAAAACGGCGTTCGACCGTTGCTGACGGAATCACGGATCCATCCGTTCCATACGCCGTGACCTGCGGCGGGATGGTGATCATCGTCCCCGACGCCTCCGGCCGATCGGAGGAGTGCTCGAAGACGTGAAGGCCACTCACCGAGGGTGTTTCCTCGGCAATCTGCAAGCGGATCCAGTTCAGACAAACGACGTCTCCGACAAATGCCCCGTCTTGTGTTCGCCGCTTTTCCACTTGGAACGCCAGTTGATTCCCTTCTGACAATGCGAGGCTTCCCTCCGGCAAAACAAGATCAACCGCATGTTCGAACGTGCCGTCCCATGCCTCCTGACGCACACGCTTGCCATTCAAGAAAATGGAAAGAACGTGATCCTTCAATCCATCGGGATTGTGGTGCAGCCACGTCGTCCCTCTCAACGCCAAGGTGAGTCGAATCTCGCCTGCCCGTGAAGAGACTTCGGGAAGTTCGATGACGCACTGCTCGGCATCGAGATTGGAAATCTGTCTCCAATACCACATCTCCCAGGGTTTGAACCGCCCCCGTGGAAAGGCGGGCCGCACCTCGTCTTTTTCCAGGACCAATTCCCTCCACCATTGCCCCTTCTGAGACGGCACCTCACCTTCGGCGGGAGTGCGTGACGTGACCAGGGCCTCTCCGCTTTCCGATGCGTCCGCATTCACCGAGAGCAGCAACGGAAGATAACCCGCGTAACTTCGCGCCGAGAACCCCAGCCGTGGAACAAAGAAGGTCAACCCGTCACCGGCGCTGAAAACGCCGCCCTCCCCCCCTTCAACGTGGAGCGCGACCACACGGTCCGCCAGGGTGAGCCGCAATCGCCCCACGGGGATACCGTCCTCCGCCTCCAGGCCGGCCGCCGCCAAGGTCTCGTAGTCCAGGCGATAAACCCCTGGCTCGGGGACTTCTAACAGATAATTGGAAGCTCGAGCCGTGAGCAGCCCACCAAAAGCTAGGCCGAGAGCAGCAGAGAAGGCCCACATCCATCGAGATCGACTTCCCGAAATGCGCCCAAGTTTCCACCGGCCATGGCATTCTCCAGGATTCGTGTTGTCGGACTTTGTAAGGTGGACAGGTTGCACTAGAAAGAATCACCGGATATAACCTCCGAAGCCGTTCCAATGCAAACGCCGTCCTCCGCTGAACTCCCTCGCCGGCGTTTCTGCCTCCACGCCGCCAAGACCGGTGTGGCGGCAAGCGTCCTGGGTTTCCCATCCCTTTCCAACGCAAGAGCGCGGCCGCGGACGAACAAGATCATCGTTCTCGGCGTCGACGGGATGGACCCCACCCTCACGGAGAACTTCATGCGCGCCGGCCTCCTGCCCAACTGCAGTCGCCTGGCCAAACAGGGAACCTTCGCCCGGCTGGGCACCAGCGATCCGCCGCAGAGCCCCGTGGCCTGGTCCAATTTCATCGCCGGCACCAACCCCGGCGGACACGGCATCTTCGATTTCATCGCACGGGATTCGGCCACTCTCCAACCGCACCTCTCAACCACCAAAACCAGCGCGGGTTCCCGCCAACTCGCCCTCGGAAACTACCGCATCCCCCTCCAGACCGCCGATACCGAACTCTTGCGCCAGGGCCCCGTCCTCTGGGACCTCCTGGAAGACGCCGGCGTCGAGTCCACCGTCTTCCGCGCCCCGGTCAACTTCCCGCCATCCAAAACGACGTCCGCCAGAACGCTCAGCGGCATCACCACGCCGGACGTCAAGGGAGGCTACGGCGAGTTCACGCTCTTCACCGAATCCCCTTTCCGTAGCCAGGGCACGGTACCGGGCGGGCACATTGAAAGGATCACGCTCCGGCGGGGACAATGTGAGACCTATTTGACCGGCCCGGAGAACCCCTTCGACGCCCGCATCAGCCATGCCTCCATCCCCGTGAAGATCGAGGTCAACCGCAAGCGCACCATGGCGCGCGTTCAATTGCCAGCGCGCGAATTGCTCCTCAAGGAGGGCGAGTGGAGTTCTTGGGTCCAGGTCTCCTTCCATCTCTTGCCCGCCGTCGCCAGCGTCTCGGGCATCTGCCGTTTCTATCTCAAGCAAACGTCGCCCCATCTGGAACTCTATGTCAGTCCGGTCAATATCGACCCCAAAGATCCCGCCATGCCCATTTCCTCACCGGGAAGTTACGCGCGCGAACTGGCAGATCAGGTCGGCTACTTTTACACCCAAGGGATGCCGGAGGACACCTCGGCACTCTCCGCCGGTGTCTTTGACGATGCCGAGTTCCGCCAACAGGCCACCTTCGTTCTCCACGAGCGCCTGAAGTTCTTCGATCACGAGGTCAACCGCTACGAAAACGGGTTCTTCTACTTTTACTTCTCTTCGCTCGATCTGAATTCCCACGCGCTCTGGCGCTCCCTCGATTCCGAGCACCCCATGCACTCCCAAGCGGTGGCCAAGGACCACGGCGACTTTCTCCCCTGGATCTACCGCCAGATTGATCAGGCCATCGGAATCGCCATCGACATGGCTGGGGACGACGGCACCGTCCTCGCCCTTTCCGATCACGGGTTTTCCTCGTTCCGCCGACAGTTCAATCTCAACTCCTGGCTCCTCGATCACGGCTACGCCGCCGCCAAGAATCCGTTGGACCGCGAAGAAGCCGCCATGTTCGCCAACACCCGGTGGAACGGCACCCGCGCCTACGGGCTCGGAATCAACAGCCTCTACGTCAATCTGCGGGGACGTGAGCCTGAAGGCGTGGTCAACCCGGGGGACGACTATGAGAATCTCCGCGCGGAACTCCAGGAACGCCTCCAGTCTATTCGCGATCCCAAGACGGGAGGCCGCGTCGTCCACCGCGTCTATCGCCGGGAAGACATCTACAGCGGCCCCTATGTCGAACAAGCGCCCGACTTGATCATCGGCTATGACAAACACCATCGCGCCTCCTGGGGCACCATCCTCGGCGAATACCCCGTCGAACATCTCCTAGACAACGAGGATCCCTGGAGTGGGGATCATTGCATGGACGCGACCTTTCTTCCCGGAGTCCTGCTCAGCAATCGAAAGCTCCGCCTGCGAGATCCCCAATTGACGGATCTGCCGGTTTCCATCCTAGCGGCCTGCGGCATTCCAGCTCCCGGTGAAATGATCGGGCGCGACGCCTTTGCCTAATCTTCTTCTCACCGATCGATGGTCACCCGTGTCATCAGATTCTTCGAATGGCTCGCGGCCTTCCTTGCCGACTGGCTAAATCCCGTAGTTTCCCTGACTCAGCTGGGGCCCCACGGCGGACACTGGCTGGGCGTGACTCTCGCCGCACTCGTTCTTGCGCTTCTCCTATTGCTCGGATTGAAAGCCTGTTCCAACCAAGAACAGATGAGACGGCGCAAAGGACAAGTGGGAGCGCTCTTTCTCGAAATGCATCTCTTCCGGCACGATCCGGTGATGAACCTCTGCACCATCGGCAGAATGCTCAAGACCGTGCTACTTCAGCTCTCTCTCTGGCTCAAGCCCTTGGCCTGCCTCTCACTGCCGATGCTCCTCCTCCTCTCCCTCTATCAGAACTACCTGGAAGATCGCCCGTTAAGGCCCGGAGAAGAACTCCTCGTCAAAGCGATATTTGCATCGCGGGAAGAGGCAGACAATGGCCGGGGAATCTCGCTCACGTCTTCTGCACCGAATGTGCTCGTGGAAACGGAAGCCTTTCATTCGCCATCGGAACCGGTCATTCTCTGGCGCATCAGAGCGGCAGCGGCGATGACGCCATCTCGGGGCTTGGCGGAGGTCCCCCTCCGATTACATCAAGCGAACGGAGAGGAAGCCGCTCGGATTCCAATCAAGATTGCCCCCACCTCGGACAAACTTGAATCACTGGCCGACCTGATCTTCGTGCCAAGGTCTACTCGGGCGGTTCATGTTCCGAGAAGCATCGAAATAGGCTACCCAGCTCGTGAGTGGTACTTCTGGTCTCGGAGGTTCCACTGGCTCGTCGTCCTATTCGTCCTCACGCTCGGATGGATGTTTCTCCTGAAGCGGCCGCTAAGAACGGAATTTTGATCCCAACACGCGTCGGCCATGGCCTCACGTTCTTCGAGTCGGCTTGCAATGCCGAAGCGCCGGCTCCACGACCCCAACCATCGCCTCCACATCGAGTGATCGGCCGAGAAAAGTCGAGAGCCTCTCGGATTGCCCTTGAGGATCGGACAAAATGTCTTCAAAAGCCACGAAGCAGCACTCCATACATGCCTGCTCCGCCAACCAATCGTGTGTTCTCAATAGGCTCATTCGGCACGCTTTCTCAAGCCGGATCTTCCCTTGAATATCCGGCGGAGATTGCCCCGAGGCAGTCAGCATCGAGATTTGGGAAGCCACGATCTCGGGAACGGCGCGTTGCACAAAGAGAACTTTGTAACAGTGACAATTGGGCAAGAACCGAAGTAGAGGAGAAACAACTTTCAGAACTTTGCCTTGAGCCTCGCCTAACCACGAGGTTTCTTTTGCCAGCGATTTCACACGCTCGTCTTCGAGATATCCCCTCGGGTTGTGGGCATCGGGAGCGCGCGCACCATCGCTCACCACTTCCAATCCGCCCGCGGCTATCATTTGCATCACCATCGATGTGCCGCTTCTGGGCATTCCTGAGACGATGACAATCGAGGAACGATGACTACTCACGGGGATGACAGTTGTGACCTTGCGGCCGGGACTCTTCGAAGTATGATGCACCTAATCCAATGGCTGACAGAAAAATCAAGATCGATAGCGCTCTCTTTGCGCAATTGGGCCGAGTCGCCGAAGTCGCAGGCTACGCCACTACTGAAGAGTTCATCATCCACATTCTGGAATCGACAGCGAATCAGATCCCTGAAGATGCCGATGAAGCACTGATTCATAAACAACTCCAAGGCTTGGGCTACGTCGAGTAGCCCAAGGATTGTTCCTCGGGCCCCTCGCCGCTCAGCTCGCCAGTCGATCCTCATGGCCAATCTTAGCCCCCCGTGATTCTTCTCGCATACATCGGCCCAGGGGCCGGTTTCGCCGTCGCGATTTCCTTCTTCACCATCCTCGTTGCCATATTTCTTGGAATTGCCGCGCTTCTTTTCTGGCCGTTTCGCATGCTCTGGGCATTCTCTACCGGTCGATGGAAAACGGGGAAACGAGGGCGCTTTGGACGTGTGATCATCGTCGGTTTGGACGGCTTGGACTACGAGCGCACTACAAAATTGTTGGCCTCGAATAGGCTTCCCAACCTCAAGCAGCTCCAGGAGACCGGTCACTACGCACCCTTGCAATCCACCTCTCCGCCTATTTCGCCGGTGGCCTGGGCTTCTTTTCTTACAGGCGTCAATCCTGGCAAACACAACATTTTCGATTTTATCAGCAGAGATCCCAAGACCTACAGAATCCAACTTTCATCGTCGCGGGTGACAAACGCCGGTAATGTACGAGGATTGCGGAAAAGTGTTCCCTTTTGGAAATATCTCGGTGAATCCGGCATCCCCTCCAGCACCATTCGGATCCCCATCACTTTTCCCGCTGAGGCTTACCCTCTCAATGTCACTCTCTCGGGGATGTGCGTTCCAGATCTTCGCGGCACCCAGGGCCAGTTCACTTTCTTCACCACGGATCTCACGAGGACAGAAATCGCTGCAGGCTCCGTAGAAACGTTTCAATTTGAGAGAGGACAAGCCGACGTCATCCTGCACGGACCAATCGATAAAGACGGCAAGACCCGCTCCATCCCCATGCGAATCAAGTTCCGGGATGGCAAGGTCACGCTCCGGGTCGGCGGGGCCAAAGTGCGTCTCGAACTTGGCAAGTACTCTCCCTGGGTCCCGCTTTCTTTTGGGATCACAAGATTCCGCAAGGCTCACGGGATCTGCCGATTCTTGATCACCGAACTCGAACCAGAGTTCGGCCTCTACGTCACCCCGATTCATATCGATCCCATCAAGCCGTCCCTTCCCATCTCCTACCCTCCTTACTTCGCTACCTATCTCGCGAAGCTTCTCGGGAGATTCGCCACCCTCGGTATCGCGGAAGACACCCATTCGAGAACAGAATCCCTTGTCGATGACGCCGCTTTTCTCGACCAAGTCTGGCAAATTCACCAGGAGCGTGAGGATCAATTCTTCGCCCTGCTCAATCGTTTTCGCAGCGGCTGTCACGTCTGTGTCTTCGATGCACCGGATCGGATTCAACACCTCTTTACCCGGCAAAATCCTGAAGCGGACGTGCCGGGGGAGGCAAATGGAAACGCGGCGGGGAGCACTGAGAACTCCGAAACCGTCATTGATGACATGTATGCACGGCTCGATCATCTGGTGGGACGCCTCCTGGGCGTTCTCAAGAAGGACGATCTTCTGCTCGTGATTTCCGATCATGGATTCACCACGTTCAATCGCGCCGTTCATATCAACGCCTGGCTGCGGGAGCAGGGTTACCTTCACCTTCTACCGGAACACGAAGATACGGACTACCTCAGAGCGGTGGACTGGGAACGCACTCGGGCCTACGCCTTTGGATTGAGTGGCATTTACATCAACCGGAAAGGACGCGAAGGCAAAGGCATCGTGCCGTCAATCGAGTGCGACGCACTTGCGCTCGAACTCCAAGAACAACTCAGCAAGCTGAAGGATCCTGTGACGGGAGAGAAACCGATTCACAGAATCGTTCACTCAAAGAACGTCTACGCGGGCCCGTATAAGACCAACGGCCCCGACGTCATCGTCGGATACGCCAAAGGGTACCGGGTCTCATGGGAGTGCGCCGTCGGTCGCTGCTCCGGGCCCGTTTTCTCTGACAACACCAAGGTATGGAGCGGAGATCACTGCGTTGATGTGGACCTCGTACCGGGCGTCTTGTTCGCCAATCGCCGAGTCAAAAGCGATCGCCCGCTAGAGCTCATCGATCTCGCGCCTTCAGTTCTCAGGTGCTTTGGTCTCGTCCCGCCCAAACACATGGACGGACGCCCTCTTGAGCTGGCAGACGATCCACCCAACGAAATTTACCCAAAAGATTAGGGTGTGTTTATAACAGAATTATATCCAGTCCAGGATCTCGGCAACTGTAACCAGGGCCTGAAAATTCTTGCTATTCTTCTCATATCGCGTGGCAACGGCACGCCATTCTTTGATGCGTTGGAAAGCATTTTCGACGCGATGCCTCTTGCGGTAATTTCGCCTGTTATATTTCCGGGAGAAAGAAAGAGATAGACTATCTTCCCTTTGCAATCGACCAAAGCATAGACCTTGGTATTCGGCCCCCTCTGCTTGACGCAATGTCCTGAGTTGCAATAAATCCCGGGGAAAAAGGCTGCTCTGGATTGAACTTACTAACGCTCATTTTTTGTATTCAGGTAGAGTCTTCGCATAATCAATGGCCTCTTGAGCACCCTTGTTATACTTCGTGCCAAAATTTGCCCTCACGTCCTTGATGTCTTTTGCTAGACGTTGCCGGGCATTAACCCAAGTTCGTCAGTTAACGGGAAAAATCGACGATTTTGGGCCTTCTGAGCCCCGCAATCCCTGATTCTATCAGGGTTCTGATTTCGGATTCGCGATGTAGTGGCGAACAGCCCATTGCCACGGGGCCCTCTGCCCGGAGCTTATGGCATGTTCCTCAAGCGGAATCGTCGACAGGCTCACGGTGAGA
>JANQJH010000190.1 GCA_028281705.1 Verrucomicrobiales bacterium | reverse complement strand
CTCGACGGGATGACGCTGGGGCTCGTCGGGGTGGGCAACATCGGGGCGCGTGTGGGAGAGATCGCCGAGGCCTTCGGCATGCGGGTGCAATGTTATGGGCGGCCCGGTTCCGCGGCCAGGCAGCATCCCGAATGGCCGCGCCTGGAGCCGGAAGAGTTTTTCCGAAGTAGTGATATTGTGAGCCTGCACTGCCCCTTGACGGAGGAGACGCGGGGCCTGATCGATGCGAGCACGCTGGATCAGATGAAGCCGGGAGCCTTTCTCATCAACACGGGGCGAGGCGAGCTGATCGACGAGGCGGCGCTCCTGGCCAGCCTGCGTGCGGGCCGGCTTGGCGGCGCCGGACTGGATGTCTTGACCGTGGAACCGCCGCCTGCGGACCACCCGGTTCTACAGGCCGCGGTGGATCTCCCGCAGTTGCTCATCACGCCGCACACGGCGTGGAGTTCCTGCCGTACCCGGCAGTCGCTGATCGATTCGGTGGCGGCGAATATTCGTGCCTTCCTCGAGACCGGTGAGGCCGGGAATCGACTGGTGTAGAGGGGGACGCGTGACTGACTAGTGGCAGCCGCAGCCACCACCGCCGCCGCCACCGCAGCAGCCGGATTCGTTGGCGGCCATTTCTTCCGCGCTGGGGACGCGGCCGAGCTGGAGAGTCTGCTGCAAGAGCTTGGTCACGGTGGCAAAAATGCCGTTCATCTTCTCCTCCGCTTCCGTGAAACTGGAAGCGATCTCATTGCTGAAGACGGCCTGACGGAGATGCTCGAATTCCTGCAGGTCGCTGTCATTGGGCTGGAGGCCTTCGTGACCCATGCGGTGGAGTTCCTGGGCTTTCTCTTGCCAGGCCCGGTAAACCGACTGCGCCTCGGCATCGTCGAGGAAGGCCTCGATCTGTCTCCGGCCGGCAGCGAAATCTGGTTGATCGACGACGTACTGGCAGAGTTCGCGCGCCTTTTCGTCGATCGAGGTGGGTTCGAGAAGAATAGCCATGCCTTGAGCCGTAGCCTTGAAAGGCGTCTCGTGCAAGTCGTCTACCTCCGCGGGAAGGGAAATCTGGCCCCATCGCGGCTCTGGCTCGCTTGCTCTTGGCTGTTCGCTCAGCCCGTGAGCATGTTGGAGACAACGCGTTGGAGGTCGCCGATGCTGTAGGGCTTGGAGAGGGCCGCCTGGAAGCCATACTCGCGGTAGTGCGTCATGACGCTCCCCTCGCTGTAGCCGCTCGAGGCGATGCCGCGCGCGTTGGGCGAGATATTGAGGATTTGCTGCATGGCCTCGTTGCCGCCCATGTCGCCGGGGATGGTGAGGTCCATGATCACGAGATCGAAGTTCTCGTTTTCCCGGGCCGCACTGATGTAGCGCTCGACGCCCTCGGAGGAAGAGGCACAGGAAACGACGTCGCAGCCCATGAGTTTGAGGGAGGTGGTGGCCAGATCGCGGATAGATTTTTCGTCGTCAATCACGAGGACTCGGCCGTTGCTGCTCCCGGTGCTCTTGTTTTCACTGGACTCGAGAGCGAGGGGTTTTTGATCGGGTTGTTTTGTCGTGCCCGTGGCCGGGAGGTAAAAGACGTACTCAGTGCCCTCGCCCATGCTCGAGCGGGCCACGATGTGGCCGCCGTGATTCTTGATGATGGTGAACGTTGTGGCCAAGCCGAGACCGCGCCCCGATTCGTTCGCCGTGTGATAGGGTCTAAAGATATTGCTCAGTTGGTCTTCGGGAATGCCGGCACCGTTGTCCTTGACGCACACTCTGACATAGAGCCCTTCCTCGAGAGGGAGCTGTGATTGATGGGTGTGAGAGTATTGAAAGTTCTCGCTCGTAATCGTCACCATGCCTCCGTGGGGCATGGAGTGGTCCGCGTTGAGAATGAGGTTCTCCAGTACTTGGCTCACCTGGCCCTCGTCCACATTCACGCTCCAGAGTTCCGGATCGTTGATGATTCTGGGAGTGGTCTTGGATCCGCGGAGGTAGAATTCGGCGCATTGTTGCACGAGGTCTTCCAGGCGGGTGACCTTCTTCACCGGGGTGCTGCCCTTGGCGAAAGTGAGAAGTTGGTGTGAGAGATCTTTGGCGCGGAAACAGGCCCGCTCGGCTTCGACGAGCCGTTCGCTGGCCTCCGGAATCTCCGTGACCAGCATGTTTGCCAGTGAGACATTGCCCACGAGGGAGGTGAGAATGTTGTTGAAATCGTGGGCCACACCGCCGGCAAAGGTGCTCAGAGCTTTGAAATTCTCTTGTTCCAATCTTTGGATGTCGAACCCGTGCGGGTCCGAGGGATCGTGGGTCTCTTCCGGACGGCAGGAAATGATGCAGCCCGGGGACTGTTCGGGCCCAAAGGGGTAGGGAGCACCAGTTAGGCTGAGATTGAGGGCGATGCCATCGTGACGCCGCAGGCAGACTTGATAGAGGGAGCCGGGCTTCTGCGGGGTGGAGAGCAGTTTGGTCACTGGACCCACGTCGCCGAAAGAGCCCACGCGATGAAAAGGGTGGCCCTCCGCTTCGCTAAAACGCAAGTCAAACAGCCGTTCGGCGGCGAGGTTCATGTAGCGCAGCAACCCGTCGGGATCGATGATGGCCACGGCATCGGTCGTCGTGTGGAAAGTGCTCAACCAAGCCGGTAGCACGTTGGCCGGCGCTTCCTCGATCGGGAGGGAGGCCGTCTTCCCGGTGGGCTGGGGTTGTTCGGCCGTCAGCATCTGGCGGTGCACCGCCACGCCGTGAATGGTGCGCGGCCTCCTGTTAGGACCGATCGTCGCTACCAGGGTCACCTGGAACGAACCGTGTTCGGTGTCGAGCTCCGTGCTGGCGCTTCCCTGGCGTCTCAATTGGCGCCACAATCCACGGCGCATTGAGGTATCCGTGCAGAAAGCCCAGGCGCTTCTTCCCACGACATCGCTCTGGTTCAGTTCGGAACTCTCCAGGAGTCCGCCCTCAGCAGACACGATGGCGCCGTGGCGATCCACCTGAAAGAGCAGGAGCGCCGGGGACGCCACCGCTGCCTTCAAATGTTCTCTCGACGCTGTTAGCTGGCTCTCGCGATCTCGCTCCGCGGTCATGTCGCGGAGAACCACGGATGTCCCGGCAGACTGGTCATCTCCCGTGGCCGGCTGGGGGAGGGGCTTGG
>JANQJH010000182.1 GCA_028281705.1 Verrucomicrobiales bacterium | reverse complement strand
AAACTTGACAACCTAACAACTGCGTGCTCTAATGCTCTAACCATTCGCCATTTCTAACGATCTAGCGGACATCCCCCGAACTCGCGGCACTCGGGCTTGACCCTGGGCGGTTCCGTGGCTCTCTTCTGCCCATAACACCTTGTTGTTGAAAGCCTGGCTTGGTTGGTTGCCTCCGGGCTTTCCTCATTTAAGATGGGTCAAATCCCTTCGGAATCAACTGCCTCAGGGCACAACGCGGGTTGAGGCCGTTGAGCACTCGACCATTATGCGGTTGGTGGAGTGACACTACTCGCTAACTCTGCGAGCTGCTGTGCCTTCTGCTTGTTCTGGTCTTTTCTGTCTCCCTCGTGCGGTTCAGCCCAGCCTCGAATATTCGCATGTCTTTCAGGATTATTGTCCGGATCCAGAATCAGTTGAACGCTCTTGATCAGGGAAGGCGTTAGCACACACCATCCATAGTACGCGCGCGCTGATCGCGTCTTCTCGTGGCCGAAATCAGAAATATCGCGATCCGACATCTCCCTGACTTGGTAGACAGACGATGCCACTCCATCCCCGGGTTTTTCTCTCGGGAGGAAGAGACTGCCTTTTGGCCTCCTGTCACTTTTTCTAAATTGATTGCTCTGAGTGACAAATTTTGCCAGTGGATCGTCCGGGTCAACCTCAGTGAAAGGTCGAACATTCGCCTCGTGAAGTTCGCCGACCGCTGCGCCGCTAGATGAGGTTAGAGTAAACTCTTGGTCCAGCTGCCTGATCTCAGTGGTCCGCGAAGATTTTCCGAATATGCGGAAAAAGCTCTTCAGGAATTCTCGAACCCTTGAACTGCATCGTCCCATATGCGGTAGAATTACCATAGCGCCCCGAGTACGCAAGCCTTTTGCACGGGGATACGCTAACAGAGAACACTTTATCCCCACCGTACCAATCGAACGCAATCTCGCCGTCTGGGTCGACGGCGATTTCAGGATCTTGAATCGATGGGGGAAGGGCCTTCAGGAAATCCTTTGCAGCGCAGTAAGTTTCAGACGAAACACCGCGGGCCCCGTCGCCGTCCCAATTATCCGTAGCAGTGTCTTTGTATACAGAGTACAGTTCATGCAAGATATTCGATCGTCCATGCGAATTCACGCACTGCCATTTTTGCGAAAATTCCGGGGCGCAATCTAATTCCAAGATCCCAAGAGGAATCGCGAGTGGCAGGGTGGTGCTCATGAGTTAAAGAGGGCAAGCGCGCTTTCTGTAAGAGACGTGAAAAAGACCTTATTTTTAAATTTGCGCAGATCATCGAGAATTTCCAGAAAATCTTCGTTCATCGCGAAAGAATCTTGAGATTTCGCAGTGATATCAAGGGTCACCGAAACTTTGCGAGGCGAAGTCTCGCAATCGATGGTCGTGACGACCGTTCCCTCTACTAGGTCATTTGGCTCATCGAATCTAGTCATACTAAAGAGATCCTTGATTCTACCTAGAGATGAGTGCGGAGCAAATGTGAGAAAATGGGACAGGGCTTTTCCCCGAAGTTCAATCTCAAATTGATTAGAAAATCGAACCGCCAAAGTCACCTTGCCAGACAACTGAACCAGGTCGCGGAAAATCTTCCAAGCCTCACGCGCTTGCGAAACAAACTCTTCCCACGTTTGGTATGCTCCACGTTGCACATATGTCAGCCCATCTTGGGTTGCTATGACTACATTCTTGGTCTGCGGATCCGTAAACTCGAAGCCAATTTGCGATTGCTCATCAGAAGTTGCATCATCTGGGACGCTGTTTCTTGGGGCCACTTCATACTCCGGAAAGCCTTTCGTTCTCAGGCTATCAAGAGGCTTGATCGAACCTAAAGGCGACTCCAGTCCAAATTCCACTAGCGCCTGAAGGATCGGCGGATTCTTGAGTCTAGTGGGGCCTGTTTCCGTTTGCATTCGGTACCACGACTCGCAAAATTGAGGTCACTTGTCTACTTTGTATCTCCCAATGAGATTACTTTTCTTGCCCCCAGCAATCCGCCGAACCCGGGTGTTATTCGCTCCTTCTTGTCGAGGTAGTGCTGACTGGTCACGGCGATGTCCTTGTGCCGGAGGAACCTGAGTGCAGCGTAGATGCCTGCTCGAGCATTGATGAGAGCCCCGCACTCCTTCCGAAGTTCGTGGAGCGGCTTCTGGACTTGAACGCCCTTAGAGCGAAGCCAAGCGTTCAGGCGCCGGAAGTGATTGGCAGCCCAGTAGCTTCTTGGTGGCCGCCTGGGGTCGCACTCCCGATCACGAAATCCCCGCTAGCTTCTTCCTTCCAGGCCATGAACCGAACACCCAGCTCCGGATCGAAATCGATCTCGCCGGCCGACTCTTCGGATTTGAGCTAAAGGTGCTCTGTGTTTTGAAGGCGTAGAACTCCGCGGTTGAAGTCGAGCGCGCTCCATTCAAGACCATCGATCTCGCCTTTCCTCAGGCCACACATGAGGGCCAGGAAGACGATCTTGAGTTCCTCCGGACGGTCGGTCAGTTCGGCCAGTTCGGCCTGCGCGGCTTGGATCAGGGCGGGGATATCGAGCCTCGATTGATACCGGGAGAACTGGCGCGGCTCCAGAGTCACCGCGTCCAAGGGGGCAAGCGATCGGGGACTTAGACATTTGTCGATCATTTTTCGCCGTTTTTGATCGACAAATAGGTTTGTTTCCTTATTAGGATGAGCAGCAATGGCCGTTGCTGCTCACCCAAGTGATATTTTGACCAACAAGGCAATTTGTCGCTCATTTTACGCCATTTTTGATTAAATAATGGTGGCGGCGAACTCCCTCGCCCCGCTAAAGCCGAACAAATGAACTTCGATCTCACGGGTGCAGCCCACTATCACTACGGATCATTTCCTCCCGAGGGATTAGACTATCAGCTCTTGTTGCCAGCGGTGGTCAGTGCGTCTTCCGCTCTCGCACGATTTGACCAGATGGTGAAGACGCTACACAACGAGAGCCTGTTCCTGGTGCCGTTACGAAACCAGGAAGCTATTCTTTCCTCCCGAATAGAGGGAACGATTAGCACTCTCGATGAAATCCTAGAATATGATGCGGATACTGCGCCTGGGAACGGAGAAGCGCCCATGAGGGTCCATCAAGTGAGGCCAGATATCATTGAGACAATTCTGTATCGAAGAGCACTTACCGCGGCCCAAAAATCCCTAGAAGAAGGGTATCCACTGACGAGTTCCATGCTCAAGAGTATGCATCAGTTACTCTTGTCCTTCGGTCGAGGATCCAAGAATTCGCCGGGACAGTTCAAGACGGAGCAGAACTACATTGGGGAGAAGTCGAGCCGAAAAATCAGTTTCGTACCCATTGCGCCCGAGCAATTAGATCAAGGGCTGGCCACGCTCTTCAGTTACATCAAATCAAATGACCACCCGGATTTAATTCGAATTGCGGCAACTCATCTTGAATTCGAAGCTCTGCACCCATTCCAGGACGGAAACGGAAGAATAGGTAGAATGCTAGTCACTTTACTACTCTGGCGAACCGGCGCAATCGCTTCACCACACTTCTATATTAGTCAATTCTTCGAAGAGAATAAAGACGAATACATTGCGAAGATGCGTGCCGTATCCGAGACGAAGGATTGGAATGAATGGTTTCTCTTTTTCTTGGAGGCCGTGACGGTCCAGGCAGATCGTAATCTCAAGACAATGGAGAGCATTCGGGATCTCTACGAGTCCCTGAAGCTGAAATTTAATGAGATTTTATCTTCAAAGTATGCTGCTCGACTACTCGATGCGATTTTCGAGCGCCCGGTCTTCAAGAGCGGAATGATCGTGGAAAGCTGCGGTATTCCGCACGCTACCGCAAACCGCCTGACAAGGGCGCTCATTGATGAGGAGATCCTTTTGATTTCCCAGGAGGCCTCCGGTAGACGCGCTGCAATTTTTGCATTTGAGCCGCTACTGGAACTCGTTCGTGTCTAGGAAGTCCCTTCCACCTAGTAGACACCACCAACCCGTCAATTCCAGGAGTGCCACCCCGGGGCACCTTTCCATTGGCACCAAGCGTATTCCCGATGCAAGGTCCGCCCGCCGGGCTCGGGGCCTATGATAATCACTTGAAATATATTAATTATTGTATTTGATAAGATATTCAGACTATGAAAGCTTCTCGCCGACAGTTTTTGAAAGACAGTGGTTACGTCACCGCCGGTTTCCTTGGCCTTCAGCAGTACCTCATCGGGCCGGCTCAAGGGAAGCTCACCCAGAAGTACCAGAGCGAACTCGGCAAGTACGGCAAGCTCATCCCCGATCCGGCCCGGATCCTCGATCTGCCCAAGGGTTTCTCCTACAAGTTGATTTCCATCACGGGCGATCCCATGAGCGATGGCCTGCGAGTACCCGGACGGCCTGACGGCATGGGGGCCTTTCGCGGGCCCGATGGGCGCGTCGTCCTGGTCCGCAATCATGAACTCGACGACGACCAGACCTTTGGCAGCCCGTTCGGACTCTTGAATGAGAACCTGGGAAAGGTCGATGCCGCGAAGGTATTCGACAAAGGTCAGGGCGTTCGGCCGCAGATTGCGGGCACGACGAACGTGGTCTACAACCCGAAGACCCGTGAGGTCGAGAGGCAATTCTTGAGTCTGGCGGGCACGGCGCGGAATTGTGCGGGCGGGCTGACGCCGTGGAACACCTGGATCACCTGTGAGGAAACGGTGATCAAGCCGGATACCGAGAAGGAAGACGAGAAAAAGACCCGCAAGGAACGGCGCGCCGCACGCAAGAAGGCCCGGAGAGCGCGCAAGAGCGGCAAGGACCCAAAGGCCGAGAAGAAGAAGAAGGACGAAAAGGAGCCTAACTATTTGGAGCATGCCCACGGCTACAATTTCGAAGTTCCAGCGACGGCCGAGATCGGACTGTGTGATCCTATCCCTTTGAAGGCGATGGGCCGTTTCTATCACGAGGCCGTGGCCGTCGACCCCGCAAGTGGCATTGTCTATCAGACGGAGGACCGCGAGGACGGCTTGATCACACGCTTCATTCCCGATGAGCCCGGGAATCTCAAGGCTGGAGGCCTTCTCCAGGCGCTGGTGGTCAAGGGCCGCAAATCATGCGACACGCGAAACTGGCCGGACACCGGCGAGCCCAAGATCCCCGTGGGCGTCCCCTTGGAGGTCGAGTGGATGCCGCTGGAGGACATCGACAACCCCGAGGACAAATTGCGCACAGACGCCTTCAAGGCCGGGGCCGCCTGCTTCGGCCGGGGCGAAGGCATGTGGTATGGGAATCGCCAAGTTTACTTTGCCTGCACCAGCGGCGGGATCGCCAAGGCGGGGCAGATCTTCATTTACCGCCCCAGTCCGAGCGAGGGCACTGAAGCCGAAAAGCAGCAACCGGGAACCCTCACGCTTTATCTGGAGCCTAACAATACCCAGCTCTTGGAGTACGGCGACAATCTCACCGTCGCTCCCTGGGGAGATGTGATCCTTTGTGAGGATGGTGACAAGGAACAGTTTCTCAGAGGAGTCACGGCCAACGGCGAAATCTACACACTGGCCCGCTCGAGCTATGAGGGGCTCTCGGAGCTTTGCGGCGCATGCTTTGCGCCGAATCATCCGACGCTATTCGTCAATCTCCAGAATCCCGGCATCACCCTGGCCATCACCGGTCCCTGGGATAAGCTGGCGGCAGCCGACAAGGGCTAACTAACTACCAACGAACGCGCGTGGCCAGCGGATCATCTACTCGATCTTCGCCGGCGTTCGAAGGGAGTCGACCAAACCAAGCGTGCCGGGCTCGGCTCGCTGTTCGGTAGCGGTCCCCGCCGGCACTGCTCTCTTGTAAATGGCGGTCACCGTTCCCCGGTAGTTGCCTGGACGCCGGTCGGCAAAGACTTCGATCAGTTCCAGGCCCGGGCCCCCGTGTTTGTCTAACAGCGCCCTCAACTCACCCGTATCTCTGAAATCGATCTGAACCACCTTGTGCTTCCAGGTGACCTGATAACGCGCGGCGATGGTATCCGTCACCTGCCGTGCGGCCTCGGCAGCCACCTCGCGGAGGAAAAGCTCGGACGCCTCCATCGACTCCCGAA
>JANQJH010000172.1 GCA_028281705.1 Verrucomicrobiales bacterium | reverse complement strand
TCAAGCAGGCGGTGGCGCCTGACGTTCCCTATGCCATCGGTCTGCGCTTGAGTGCGGTGGCGGCGGAGGAACTGAGTCAACCCAAGGTCTTGCAGGCCTTTCAGAACTGGTTGGATCGGCATCAGTGCTATGTATTCACAGTGAACGGATTTCCCTACGGCCGGTTCCACGGAGGGAAGGTGAAGGAACAGGTTTACCGTCCGGATTGGACGACGCGGGAGCGGGTGGAATACACCAAACGCCTCTTTGATCTCCTGGGCGCGCTGGTTCCGGATAGTGTGAGTGGTAGTGTGAGCACTTCACCGGCCTCCTTCAAGGAGTTCGGAATCACGGAAGACGATCGGCGTCTCATGCGCCGGCATCTCCATGAATGTGCCCTCCACATCGCGGAGGTGAGTGAGCGCACAGGTAGGGATCTCCATCTGGGATTGGAACCGGAGCCGCTGTGTACTCTGGAAACGAGCGGGGAAACGGTCGAATTTCTTCAGGAGATCTTCAGTGATTGTCCGGGTGACGAAGCATTGCTGCGAAAGACCCTGGGGATCAACTACGACTGCTGCCATCTGGCGGTGGAGTACGAGGAGGCGGCGGACGCGCTAGGCCGGATCGAAGACGCCGGCGTGCGGATGAGCAAGATTCACCTGAGTTCGGCCCTGCGATTGACGCCGACCGAGGCCTTGTTAGGGCAATTGCGGGCCTATGAAGAGGACATCTACCTGCACCAGACGATCGTTCGCCAAACTGACGGCAGCCTGCTTCGGTTCCGGGACCTGGGATCGGCTTTGGACTGGGCGGATTCCCAGGAGGAGCCGGGGGTGGAATGGCGCGTTCATTTTCATATCCCGCTGCATCACGATCCGAGTGCGGGGCTGATGACTACGGTGGATCATCTCATGGGCACGCTGGACTGGCTGGCCGAGCGTCCCGAGCGGTGTGCCCATCTGGAGATGGAGACCTATACTTGGGAAGTCTTGCCCGCCGAGCTGCGCCAGGCCGAGGTGGTGGATCAATTGAGGAAGGAATACGGCTGGTGTCTCGACGCCCTCCGGACCCGGGGGTTGGCCGCGTCACCATGAGAGGAAGACTGGGGCAGCAGGCGCGGGCCTGGTTGATCCTCGGGCGCGTTTCCAATCTGCCCACGGTGTGGACCAATGTGCTCGCTGCCTGGGTCTTGGCCGGTGAGGCCGGCTCCCTGTCGTCCGGGGCCTTTGCTTGGATGTTGTTAGGCGCGAGCTTGCTCTACGTGGGCGGTACCACATTGAATGATTTTTTTGATGTCGCCTTTGACGAGGAGTATCGGAGGGAACGGCCCATTCCCTCGAGGGTCCTTTCGCGGACCACGGTTGGGGTGGGAAGCGTTCTCTACTTTATCGGGGGGAGCCTTGCCGTTGTCCTGGGGGCCAAAGGTTCGTGGGTTCTTCTTCTTTGCCTGGTGGCGTCAATCATTTTCTACGACTACCGGCACAAGCAGTGGGTGGGATCGGTGGCCGTCATGGGCGCGTGCCGGCTGTTTTTGAGTTTGTTAGCAGCATCCTGCGTGGTCTCGTCGCTCTCACTGCCGGCGCCGGTGTGGATGCATGCGATCAGCTTGTTTTCCTATATCGTTGGGTTGACCTTGGCCGCGCGGGGTGAGAGCCGCCATGCCAGTCCCGAGGGCTGGCATTCGGTGTTTCTTGGTGTTCCCCTGATCTTGGTTTGCTTCGCCGGGCCACCCATGGTGATGGGAACACCGACCCTGCTGTGGTTGCTGGGGGGATTCGTTTTTGGGGTCCTCATCCGGAGTTTGGTGCTGCTGGCGAAGCGGGATGATCCGGCGAGGATTGGAAAGGCGGTCGGTCTGATGCTCGCCGGCATCTGCTTGCTGGACGCGTGCTTCCTGGCGGATTACGGATTGATCTTGGCTCTGTGGCCGGTTTTGGGTTTTGCCTTGGCCCGTGCCCTTCAGCGCTGGGTGCCGGCGACCTGACCACGAGCCTGATTCTGGCGTCGATTGGGCTGGCGTCGACTGAGGCGAGCCATTAAGAGAGCGGCATGATGAAATGTTTTGCCTCGATTTCGATGATGCTGAGCGCCGTCTTGACGCTCGGCGTGATGCAAACTCAGGCCCAGGAGGCCGCTGGAAGCCGACCGAACATCGTCTTCATGCTGGCCGATGACATGGGGTGGGCCCAGCCGGGATTCAATGGGGGTGATGCGTCGGTGACGCCGCACCTCGATCAATTGGCGAAGGAGGGTCTGCGTCTCAACCAGTTTTACACCCATTCGGTGTGCTCACCGACGCGGGCGGCCTTTCTCACCGGGCGCTATGCCTTTCGCACGTGGATGGACTGGCGGACGGAGGATTTCGGGAAGCCTAGTTATCTCGCCAAGTTGGGACTGACCTTGGCGAAGAATGACAAGGGTGTCCCCACACGGCGGATTCATGCCCTGGATGCGGAGGAACGGACGGTGGCCGAGGCCTTGAAGGAGGCCGGTTATTTCACGGCCCTGGTGGGGAAATGGCACTGCGGAGAGTGGCTCAAGGAGCATCTACCGATGCAGCAGGGTTTCATGCATCAGTACGGGCACTACGCCTGGGGCATTGATTACAACACTTACACCATCGAACACAACGCGCCGGGCCGGTTTGCCGTCTATGATTGGCATCGGAATGAGAAACCACTGCAAGAAGAGGGCTATGCCACCGATCTCTTCGCCGCGGAGGCGGAACGAGTCATCGCGGCCCAGAGCAAGGACCGTCCGTTCTTCCTCTACGTGCCTTTCAACGCGGTCCACGGCCCTTTGAATCCGCCGCCTCGTTATGGGGATCTCGATGTCCGCAGCGCCATGTTGAAGTGCATGGATGACGCCGTTGGCCGCATTGTTAAGGCTGTGGATGAGAACGGGTTTGGCGACAACACCCTTGTCATTTTCACCAACGACAACGGTCCCGTTCTCGAGGAGATGAGCAAACCGTATCGGGGAGCGAAAAACACGACGTATGAAGGAGGGGTGCGCATGCCTTGTCTTCTGCGCTGGCCTGGGAAAACCGAGCCGGGTGCAGAGAATGACGGGATGATGTTTGTCGCCGATTGGTATGCCACCTTCATCAAGCTCGCCGGCGGGACGATGGAACAGGAGCGTCCCCTGGATGCATTGGACATGACGGACATGCTCTTTGCCGGTGCGAAGAGCCCGCGGAGTGAGATCATTTTTGAGGTCAGTGGCAGTGTCCGTGTTCCGACAATCCGGAGCGGCGATTACAAGCTCATGGGGGATTTGCTCTATGACATTGCGAAAGATCCGGGCGAGAAGACGAACATCGCGGCGCAGCATCCTGACGTCGTGAAACGTCTCAAGCAGCGTTTGGAGGCGGTGAGTGCCGAGCGGCCGCCTCTGGGGGAGAAGCCGCACTTGATGGAGCCGCCTCTACCGTACATCTACGGGCTCGATGAGAACAAGAATCCCCCGGAATGGCTCAA
>JANQJH010000158.1 GCA_028281705.1 Verrucomicrobiales bacterium | reverse complement strand
CCCGATCCCCTTCCGGGGCCCCGGCGGCGTCGTTCAAGAAAGGTCCGCCCCCGGCGAAAATGCCGCCGGTTTCCTTCTGTTCGAACTCGGTCTCTCCCTTGTAGAAGCGGTAGGGAAACGGATCCGTCATGCTGACCTCCGCCCGGCAGTCTTCGAGCGCCAAATCATCCGGCACCCGCATCTTGAGGAAGCCCTCCTCGCCCTCCAAATGCACCACCTGGACGACTTCCCACTCCCCGTTTTCATGATTCTTGACCTGGAGGCGCGCCCGCCTCGTTCCCGGCTCCAATTGGAGGAGCAGGGCGCGGTCTTGCATCAGAGGCTCCGCATCGGCGGGATTGAAGGACTCCGCTCGGAGCGGCGCTTCTCCTAGCACTCCGAGGAAAAAGAAGAAAATGAGCATTCGTTTCATGACAGTGATCAACTCGTGTTTGGCCGGGTTCGGCGACCCAAGGGTAAAACGCTTCTGCCTCGCCATTTCATCGGACTTTCTTTGCTTCAGCGCCCGGGACGCCGGAACTGTTTCCGGGCTCGCTCCACCTTGCTCCGCACATGGCAGCCGCTCAAGTGGTCGTTCACCATTCCCATGGCCTGCATGAAGGCGTAGACCGTGGTCGGCCCGACAAAGGACCAGCCTCGCTTCTTCAAATCCTTGCTCAGGGCAATCGATTCCGCCGTCTTTCCTAACTGACTCAAGGTCGCGTGATCGAGCCGCCGGGGCCGTTGCGCCGCCGTGGGTTCGTGTGCCCAAAAATAGGCCCCGAGAGAGCCAAACTCCTCCGCCAGACGAATCGCCTGCTTGGCATTGTTGATCGTCGACTCGATCTTTCCCCGATGCCGCACGATACCGGCGTCACCGACCAGTTTCTCCACCCGGCGGGTCGTGAATCGAGCGACTTTCTCGAAGTCGAAGCCGGCAAAGACCTCACGAAAACGCTCGCGCTTTCTCAGGATCGTGAGCCAGCTCAGACCTGCCTGAAAGCCCTCCAGACAGATTTTCTCAAACAGCCGAAAATCATCGTCCACCGGCCATCCCCACTCCTCATCGTGATAGGCCAGGTAATCCGCGTGACCGCCGTGCCACCAACATCGCGTCTTTCCGTCCGGTTCCTTGGCCAGTCCACTCTCCATCCGCCATCCTCGCCATTGGACACGTCGCGGTCAAACGCCTATGCATGACAAAGACAGACAATCTGACAGGGGATCACCGATCAACATGGCGCTCATCAGCATCATCCTACCCGTGCACAATGGCGCCACCACCATCGGGCAAGCCGTCGATTCCTGTCTGCAGCAGACGCACGAGGACTTGGAACTGATCTTGGTCGACGACGCTTCGACCGACGACACCGCGGCCATTTTGGATCGGCGGGCCGCCGGGGACGAGCGCATTCGCCTCGCACACGGTGAGCGGAATCTCGGGGTGGCCGCCGCCTTTCAGTTAGGCCTATCGCTTGCCCGGGGGCACTGGATTGCCCGGATGGACGCCGATGATCTCAATCATCCTCAGCGACTCGAGAAACAACTTTCTCTTCTCTCTGCTCACCTTGATCTCGACGCTGTTAGTTGTCTTGTCGAGATCGCCAAACGAAAGCCGGACGGTGCGCTTGGCCCGGCGGACGAAGGTTACCAGCGCTTTGCCCAATGGCTCAACACGCTGACGACACCGTCAGCGATCACGGCACAACGCTTCGTGGATCAGCCCGTGGTCAATCCCTCCATGTTGCTTCGCCGGGAGGTCTTTGATCGGCATGAAGGGTTCCGCTCGGGACTCGACTGGGCAGAGGACTACGATTTCTGGCTCCGTCTCCTGCACGAGGGAGGTCAGATTGCCAAGGTCCCCGAGATCCTCTTCACCTGGACGGATCACGAAGGTCGCCTCACACGCCGGGATCCGGTCTACACGCAGGACGCCTTCCTTCGCTGCAAGGCATACTATCTCGCTCGGATTCCCCAGGTAGCTGAACGCGGAGTCGTCCTCGCCGGGGCAGGTCCCATCGGCAAGACGATGGCCCGGGCGATTGGGACGGAGAAGATCCATTTGCACCACTTTTTCGAGGTCCATCCCCGCCGCATCGGGGAACGCATCCATGGCGTGCCGGTGATCCCGGTCGACTCCTGGGGTCCGTGCCGGCCTGGATCCCCCATCGTGCTCGGATGCGTCGGCCAACCCGGCAAACGCCGGCACCTCCTCGAACTCGCTCGAGAGCGTGGCCATACCGAGGGCGAGGATTTCTTCGCCGTGGCCTAAGGCGTTCTTCCTAACATACGAGTCAATTCTCGACCTCAGAAGTAGGCGCTGCACGAACAGGTTTGACTTTGACGAAGCTCACCTCCATGTGTAGGCCCCGCTCCTTCCCACACGCGGGAACCACGATTTCCCATGGCCACCCAGAAGCACGTCCTCTTTGTCTGTACGGGCAACGTCTGCCGTAGTCCCATGGCGGAAGCGCTCTTCCGGGAACTCGTCAGAAATCGCGATGACTTCACCGTGAGTTCGGCGGGTGTTAGCGCGATGAACGGCCAGTCGGCCAGCGGCCACACCGCCACCGTCCTCAAGGAGAAGAACATCGATTGCAGCGCCTTCCGCAGCCAGCCCGTATCCAGGGAACTCGTCGCCCAGGCCACCCATATTTTCTCCATGACCCAGGGCCATCAGGCCGCCTTGGAGTCCCTCTTTCCCCAGGCCGATGGAAAGAGTTTTCTCGTGTGCGAATTCTGTGAGATCAACGGGGTCATCGGCATGGACATCCCCGACCCCATCGGGCTGGGCATCGACGCCTACGAGACCACGCGCACCGTGCTCGAGATGGCCCTCCCCACCCTGCTGGCCTACATCGACCAGACGACGAAAGAAGAAGATCCCCCTTCCCAAGACATGAACGCCACCGCCACCGCCACCGCAACTGAAGCAGACAACCGCAAGGACTCGAAAACCGATACCTCAAGCCTCGTCATCGCCGCCGATCACGGTGGATTCGAGTTGAAAGAGGCCCTGGTGAGCTACCTCGAGGCATCCGGCCATGAGGTCAACGATCTGGGTACCAACAGCACGGAGTCGGTCGATTATCCCGACTACGCCCACCGGGTGGCCGAAAAGCTGGCCGCCCACGAAGTGGATTTTGGAGTGCTCGTCTGCACCAGTGGCGTGGGCATGAGCATCGCGGCCAACCGCCATCCTGGGGTGCAGGCTTCCGTGGTCTTCGAGCCCGAGGACGCCGCCCTCACGCGCGAGCACAATGACTGCAACGTTCTCTGCCTCAGCGGTGCCAAGACGGACGTGGAGACTGGAAAGAGAATCCTCGATGCCTATCTCTCGGCCTCCTTCGGTGGCGGGCGTCACCAGCGCCGGGTGGACAAGATCAATGCCGAAGGAGCGGGGCCGCAGGCCGTCCTCGCCGCCGCTGACCCCGAGATCGCCGCCGCCATCGATCGCGAATACCTGCGTCAGTCCGAGAACATCGAACTGATCGCCTCCGAGAATTTTGCCAGTGCCGCCGTGCGCGCCGCCCAGGGCTCCGTTCTGACGAACAAATACGCCGAAGGCTATCCCGGCCGCCGCTGGTACGGCGGTTGTGAATACGTCGACGATGCCGAAGCCCTCGCCATCAGCCGGGCCAAGGAATTGTTTGGTTCCGAACACGTCAACGTTCAGCCCCACAGCGGCGCCCAGGCCAACACCGCCGTCTATTTCAGTGTTCTCAAGCCCGGCGATCGCATCCTCACCATGGATCTTTCCCACGGCGGTCACTTGACCCACGGGCATCCGGCGAATTTTTCCGGGAAACTCTACGATGTCGTCCACTACGGGGTCTCCGAGGAAGACGAGCGCATTGACTACGACGCCCTGGAAAAGCAGGCGGAGGCCTGTCAGCCCAAGATGATCACCGCTGGCGCTTCCGCCTACCCCAGGACGATCGATTTCGAGCGCGTGGCCAAGATCGCCAAATACGTTGGCGCCTATCTCTTTGTCGACATGGCACACATTGCCGGGCTCGTCGCCGGAGGACAGCATCCCTCACCCATTCCTCACGCCGACTTTGTCACCACGACGACTCACAAGAGCCTCCGCGGTCCCCGAGGCGGTCTCATCCTCTGCGGCGAAGAGCACGCCAAGAAGATCGACGGCACCGTGTTTCCCGGCGTCCAAGGCGGCCCGCTGATGCACGTCATCGCCGCCAAAGCCGTGTGCCTGCATGAGGCCCTGCAACCCGAGTTTCGAGACTATCAGAAGCAAGTGGTGGTCAATGCGGCGGTCCTGGCAGAGAAACTCGCGGCCCACGGATTCCGTCTCGTCTCCGGCGGCACCGATAACCATCTCATGATGGTCGACCTCCGGACCGTGGATCTCAATGGCAGCATCGCCTCCAAGACACTCGACAAGGCCGGGATCACGGTGAACAAGAACTCCATTCCCTTCGATACCCTCTCGCCCATGAAAGGTGGCGGTATCCGCATCGGCACCCCGGCGGTGACCACCCGGGGCATGAAAGAGCCGCAGATGGAGCAGATCGCCAATTGGATCCAACTGGCGTTGGCCAACCGCACCGATGAGGACGTCCTCGCCTCCATCCGCCAAGAAGTGCGGGACCTCAATCTCCAGTACCCGCTCCCATAACGTTCACACAGGTCCCGGGGCAGGCACGGCACGCGCTTCGTGCTCACCCGATCCGTTCTCATGAGTGAAGACGAGTCCCTGTTAGTCAACCCGTTTCGTGAGAGCTTCTCCAGCCGGCAGCATCCGCAGCCGTGCGTGGTGGTGATCTTTGGAGCCACGGGTGACCTCACCCACCGCAAGCTCGTCCCCGCGATCTACAACCTCGCCTTCGATGGGGACCTACCGCTCCCCCTCAAAGTGGTCGGCTTTGCCCGTCGTCCCAAAACCGACGAGGAGTTCCGCACGAATCTCGAGACTCTGAATCGGGATGTTTCCCGCCAGGGGCACGACGACGCCTTCTGGGAACCCTTCAGTCAGTCCGTGTCCTATCATCAAGGCGAATTCCAAGATGTGGAAGCTTACCGCTCTCTGGCAAGACGACTCGATGCCATTTACCGGAAGAACGGTGCCTTGGGCAATCGTCTGTTCTATCTCGCCTCGGCCCCGGAGTTCTTCGATGACATCCTCCAGGGCTTGAAAGACTCCCGGCTGAATGAACCCGTTTCCGGTTGCTGGTCCCGGGTGGTCGTGGAGAAGCCTTTCGGAACCGATCTGCCCTCGGCACAGCATCTCAATCAAGTCGTGGCGCAGACCTTTCCGGAGGAGGACACCTATCGGATCGACCACTATCTCGGCAAGGAGACAGCGCAGAACCTCATGGTCCTCCGCTTCGCCAACACTATCTTCGAGCCTCTGTGGAACCAGCATCACATTGAGTGTGTGCAGATCACCTGTTCCGAAGATCTCGGTATGGAAGGCGGACGCGGCGGCTATTACGACAAGTCCGGAGCGCTTCGGGACATGGTGCAGAACCACCTCTTGCAGCTCCTCAGCCTCGTCGCCATGGAACCGCCGACCGATCTTTCCGCCGACGGCGTTCGCGATGAGAAAGTGAAAGTGATTCGCTCCCTCCGCCGTATGCGAGATCCCGAGTCCGTCGCGGCCAATGTGGTCCGCGCGCAATACACCGGCGGGAGCATCGCGGGAAACGAGGTCGCCGGTTACCGCGAAGAAGACCGGGTCCACCCCGAAAGCCTGACAGAGAGCTACGTGGCTCTCCGTCTTCACATTGATACCTGGCGCTGGTCCGCCGTGCCCTTTTATGTCCGGATGGGCAAACGGCTTCCCAAGAAAGCCACCGAGATCTCGATCCACTTCAAGAGTCCGCCCGGCGTTCTCTTCAACAATGGCAAGTCGGGAGCAAAGAACGAGAACGTCCTCGTCATCCGCATCCAGCCGGATGAAGGCCATTCCCTGAAGATCACTTCCAAAGTGCCCGGAGCCGCTCTGCGCCTGGAATCCGTGAAAATGGATTTTCGCTACCGCACCTCCTTCGGCAAGGCCAGCCCCGAGGCCTACGAACGCCTTCTGTTAGATGCCATGGCGGGCGACGCCACGCTCTTTGCCCGTCGCGATGAGGTGGAAGAGGCCTGGCGTTTCATCGACGAGATCGAAAAGGCCTGGCATGAATCCGAGAATCCACCGCCCATGGCGGATTACCCCGCCGGTTCCTGGGGCCCCGGCACCGCCGACGATCTCCTGGCCGAAGGAGGCCACATTTGGCGCCGCCTCTGAGCCAGACTCGCCTCATCTTTCATCTCCGCGCCATGTTCGCATTCGGACGGCAAGGGTCTCATGCGCGGTCAATCGGATCCCCACCGATTACTGAAAAAGCATCCACGACTCGTTGAATCTTAGGCGCTTACGTCGAACGGAAATGCTTGGCACAGGACCTGCGATATCGACGTGGCCGAGTGAACGATTTCAAACACGCCCTCCGCGTCCTGTGCAAGAATCCTGGCTTCACCACCGTCGCCGTCCTCACACTGACGCTGGGGATCGGAGCCACGACCATCGTTTTCAGTATCGTCAACGGCGTGCTCTTGCAGCCTCTGGAGTATCCGGAGTCGGATCGCATCGTGCATGTGTGGGAGGCGGACCCTGAGAAGGGCTTTTACTACAACCGATCCTCACCCGCGAATTTCGTCGATTGGCGCCGCAACAATCAGGTTTTTGAAGCCATCGGTTTCGCCGCCCATCACAGCGGTTGGGCGACGCTGAGTTTCATTTACGCGGGCGAAGGGGATGCCGCGGAACGGCTCCGGGGCCGCTTCGTCTCGGCCGACTATTTCAAAGTGTTTCGACAGGAACCGCTACTCGGAAGAACGTTTCTCCCCGAAGAAGAACTCGCCGGTTCGCAACGTGTCACCGTCATCAGTCATCGCCTGTGGATGCGGCTCTTCCAGGGCGACCGGGACATCATTGGCAAAACGATCAGTCTGGAAAACCGGGGGCGTCATCGCTATGAAATCATCGGGGTGATGCCGGAGGGGTTCCACTATCTCAACGCCGATGTGTGGGTCTCCTGCGCCCACATGCCCCGTCCGATGACCCGGCGGGGCGGCCACATGATTGCGGTGGTGGCCCGGCTCAAGGACGGCGTCTCTCTCGAGGAAGCGCAGACGGAAATGACGGCCATCCAGTCGCGCATCCACGCCGAGTATGGCCACCTGGAAGAGAACGCGCCGCAGCTCGCCATGGGCCGGGAAATCAATCTCCAGCCGCTTCTGGAATCCGTCGTCTATGGTATTCGACCTTCCCTCCTGATGTTCTCTGGCGCGGTTGCCCTGGTCCTCTTGATCGCCTGCGCCAATGTCGCCAATCTGCTATTGTCCCGCGGTCTGGCGCGCCGGCGCGAGATGTCCACCCGTGCTGCTCTCGGAGCAGGACGCTGGCGCCTGGTGCGTCAGCTCTTGAGCGAGAGTGTCGTCCTTTTCCTCGTCGGCGGGATCGGCGGGACCCTACTGGCCTGGGCCGGAACCAAACTCCTGGTCCAGTTCAGCGCCGGGACCATTCCGCGCTTGGAAAGCGTCGGGATCGATTGGCGAGTCTTCGGCTTTGCGCTAGGCGCATCGCTAGTCACGGGCGTCCTCTCCGGACTGGCCCCAGCCTGGCAGTCATCCAAAGCCAACCTCAACGACGCGTTGAAAGAGGGAACGGGTCGCGTCACCGGCGGGCGGGTCCAACATGGATTGCGCGGCGCCTTCACCGTCACCCAAGTGACATTGGCGCTCATCCTACTCATTGGAGCCGGCTTGCTCATCCGCAGCTTTGAACGCCTGCAGAGTGTGGAACCGGGGTTCGATGCGGAGAAACTCCTCACCGTGGAATTCGCCCTCACCGGCGCTGCCTATGAAACCATGGTCCAACGGCGGGCCTTCCTCAATCAATTGGCCGATGTGATGCGGCACACGCCCGGAGTGGAAGCGGCTTCTACCGTCTCCATGATCCCGGATCGCCGCGCCTGGCCCTACCCCTTCGCCCGCAGCGATCAGGCGGCCTCACCGCCATCCGAGTGGTCCAAGGCCGGTGTGCGCATTGTCAGCCCGGATTTTCTCAAGACATTTGGCATGCCCCTCCTCCGGGGCCGGGAGTTCCTGCACACGGACACGGCGGAGTCCGAGCCCGTGGCCATGGTCAATCAGACCTTCGTCAGGCAAGTCTTTCCCGATGAGGATCCGCTGGACCAACGGATCACTTGCAGCGGGAACACCTGGCGGATCGTCGGGGTTTTCGCCGATGTGAAGAACCACGGGCTCGCCGGCGAGACCGGACCGGAAATCTGCGTGCCCTGCAATCAATGGCATTTCACCTCCGCCTTCCTCACATTGCGCGCACACTCCCATCCCATGGCACTGGCGCCCATCGTCACCGAGCACGTCCACATGCTCAATCCCGGGCAACCACTCAACACCTTTAGAACGATGCAAGGCTATTTGGACAACAGCACCAAGGTTCCCCGCTTCCGCTCGATGCTCCTCGGTTCCTTTGCCCTGGCCGCCCTGCTCCTCGCCAGCGTGGGCATTTACGGAGTCATGGCCTATTCCGTGACCCAACGGACCAACGAAATGGGCGTTCGCATGGCCCTCGGTGCCCAGAAAACGGATCTCCTGGGGCTCATCCTTCGACAGGGATTGAACCTCACACTGATCGGAGTCGCCGTCGGTTTGGCGGGGAGTTTCGCCCTCACGCGTTCCCTGAAGGCCCATCTGTTTGAGATCGAGTCGACCGATCTGGCGACCTTTATCGGCGTTTCCTTTCTCCTGACTCTGGTCTCACTCGCCGCCTGCCTGACCCCGGCCTGGCGCGCCACGCGTATCCCACCCACGGACGCCTTGCGCTATGAGTGATCCCGCCTGTCGCCGCCATGTTCAGTGGGAATGTCGACTCACCCGAATGTTCCTTACGGTCCTGGTGCCTCTCATTGTCGTCGTCCCTTATCGAAGTCACGCCGAGATCTATAACGTCGGACCAGAACAAGCGCTGGCGACACCGCTCGAAGTTCCCTGGGAATCTCTCAATGCCGGTGACACCGTCCGGATTCACTGGCGAGTGGAACCCTATCGCGTCAAATGGGTCCTCTGCCGACAGGGTAGCAAAGAGCAACCCATCCTCATCGAGGGCATTTCCGGTCCGGGTGGCGAACAACCGGTGATTGATGGCGAGAACGCCCGCACGCCGCGTCAGCTCGACTACTGGGGCGAGCAGCGATCGCTCATCAAGATCGGCGGGGCCAATCGCCCTGTCGATACCCTGCCGCGCCACATTTGGATCAAAAACCTGGAGCTGCGGAACAGCCGCCCGCCCTTCCGTTTCACCGGCCGGCGAGGGGAAACCCTCTACGAAAAACAATCGGCTGGTATCTTCGTGGAAAAGGGCGAGCACATCCGCATCTCACATTGCACCATCCGTGACAACGGCAACGGCATCATGAGTTCGTGGCACTCCCGTTTCCTCCATGTGGAACACTGTCACATCCACAGCAATGGCGTCGAGCGCAGCGGCCTGGAACACAATGTCTACATTGACGGGATAGGCGCCAAGTTTGAATTCAATCGCTTCGGCCCCCTGCGTGCCGACTGTCTCGGGGTCAACTTCAAATCGCGCGCCTCACAGACCATCCTTCGCTACAACTGGATTGAGGGAGGCAAACGCTGCGTCAATATCGTCGATACCCATCACCAGCCCGTTCTCGACGATCCCGGTTACCGCGACACCTTTGTTTATGGAAACGTCATCATCCGCGACGACCGGGCGCCAAACAACCAGGTGGTTCATTACGGTGGCGACCTGCACGATTTGAAATGGTATCGCAAGGGCACGCTTCACTTCTATCACAATACCGTGATCACCAACCGCAGGCGCAGCACGACGCTCTTCCTCATCTCCAGCGACGGCGAGACCGTGGATTGCCGGAACAACATCATCTACCGCCCTCCGGAGAGCGGCAACTTCGCCCTCTTGGCGGAGGGTGGAAAGATCCGCCTGCGCCACAATTGGATCAGCCGCGAGGCCCGCACCACCTTCGGCGGCGACCCCCAGGTCCTGGAGAACTCAGAAAACATCCGTGGCACCGATCCCGGCTTTCGCGATTTCGCCGGTGCCGATTTTCGCCTCGTGCCCCAATCGCCTTGCCGGGACATCGCAGGGGCTCTGGCCTCGCAGACGCTTCCAAGTCACGCCATGCGTTTCCACTACCGCCTCCACCAGCAGAAAGCCGACCCGGTTCCGGAAACCGAACGTTCGAAAAGACGCCTCGATCTCGGCGCCTTCGCCCTTTCTCCGGACGTCAAATGAGCGGAGATCAGCGACCCTCTCCTCAAAAAAACTTAAACTTACACTTTAACATAAACTTAAACTCCGAAAGGACGCCCAAGTCAATTGGGGGAAAGTGTAGTTTAACGCCAAACTCGACTGGGCGGACAAGAGTGTCCGCATCACTTGGCTCCATTCATTTAGTTGACTTCTGTCACACTCTCACTCACCGCGGCTGCTGTGCCTCCCCCGGGATGTTCCTCCAATCCCAAGTGCGCGTTCAACCGCCTCGTTGCCGCCGCCGCTACCCGTTGGATGAGATCGAGACGGGTCATGGCATCGGCGTCAATGAACTGCGGCTTGCGCACCAGTTGCATCGAGGGAACTGAATCCGCTTCGTGAATGGCTTCCGCTTCGCAGGTCAAGACCCCCCACCCCGTGGGCACCTCATCGGGATCGATCAAGCCATCCACGGTCACAAGGTAGAGAAGATTGGCACAGCGATAGCGCACCAGTTTCTCGAACTTCGTCTTCCCGTGCAGCCGGTTCTCCAGCAACCGGATCTCACGCGTGATCCGCTGCCAGGTGCGGTGATTGAGTTCCTCACAGGCGACGCTCTCGTACTCCGGAAAGAGCGAATCACCACGGCGCAGCGAGGGGTAATGGATGCCCAGCAATTCTTCCAGCCGGTGAAGGCGCTGACGCAATTGCCGCAGCCGTCCCAACGAGGGTGTCGCCGATTGCGCATCCTTGAGAAAATCCGCGCGCGACTGCTTGCACTCGAAGACGGCCGTCTGCCCCAGGGTGGCGTTGGCATCCAGTGGGCGGCACGGCCGGTAGGCCACGACATCCGCGCGATAGGCGGAATGGGGCAAACG
>JANQJH010000153.1 GCA_028281705.1 Verrucomicrobiales bacterium | reverse complement strand
CGTCGTCTCGGCGTCGAGCTGGTCTTGTTGATGGAGGGCCCAGAGGGCGTCCAGGGCGGGGTGAAGCTCGGCGGTGTCTAACAAGGCCTTGAGGGGGGCGAGGGAAACCCGGTCTCGCCGTTCGCCTAACAAGCGAGCCGCGGTTTGGCGATGCCACCCGTTGGCATGACGCAGTGTTTCGACGAGTGCCAGGGTGCTCTTCGATTGCAGATCGCGATTGGCGATCAGTGGCAGCCCCTTGCCGCGCAGCCGGTAGACGCGGCCGCTCTCCGTATCGATCTGTCCCTGATAGTTCTGGCCGTGGGCGATGTACTCCTCCCGGAAATCGGCCAGCGTGATGGCGCCGTCCGGGCCATTGCAGAGATAGACGGGACGAAAGGTCTCGTCCTCGGTTTGCAAGGGGAAGCCGAGATCACGCGTGGCAAAGGTGCTCCCCTCGGTGGTGCGATCCACGGCCACGACGTGGTGATGCAGTGGATCGATGGCGAGTAGTTTGCCCTGGAGGCGACCGGGCAAGGCGGGGCCATCGGCCTGGATCGTCATGTGGCTGAAACGGGGAACGGGATGGTCACTGCGCATCATGGGCAGTTCGCCAAAAGCGTAGGGATTGGGTGGGGGACCGAATTTGCCGGGATTCTTGCCCTGCTTCAAGTAGAGCCCCTCCTGGATGTGATGCCACCCGCGCGTGTTGCCCCCGTTGTGGCCACTGAAGAGCCGCCCCTCGGCATCGAAGGCGAGGCCAAAGGTGTTGCCGCTGCCGTCGGCGAAGATCTCGTAGGCGCTTGTGTCAGGATGGTAGCGCCACACCATGCAGCCTTCGTTGTAGATCCCGGGCGCGTCGTCGGGATCGATGCCGGGACGCGTGACCCGGCTGGTGGTGGTGCTCCCCTGGGCACCGTAGAGCCAGCCGTCGGGACCCCAGGCCAATCCATTGGCCACACTGTGGGTGTCTTCCAGGCCGAACCCGGCCAGCCGCACCTCGGGGGGGCCGTCGGGGATGTCATCGCCATCGGCATCCGGATAGAACAGAAGATAGGGCGTGTGCATGACCCAGATGCCGCCGCGGCCGTGGAGGACGGCATTGGCCATGTTGAGATCCCGGAGGACGATTTGGTGACTTTCATAGGCGCCATCGCCATCGCGATCCTCGTGTACACTGATGAGGTCGGCTCCCGGCGTGTGCCGGGGCGGGGGAGGCGGCACGCGATCGTACTTCGACCGGTAATACATGTCCCGGCTGATCATCTTGAGCCCCGCAGGGAATGGGTATTGGCGGTACTGCGCCACCCACATCCGTCCTCTGGCATCATAACTGATGTGGGTCGGCTGGGCCACCTCCGGTTCGTGGAGAAGCTCCTCGACGATGAGATCGTCTTCGGTGCGCAAGAGGGCGAGTGCTTCCGCCGGTGGCACGCGCTTCCCCGGATTGGCCTGCAGCGTGGCATCGAGCACGCTGCTTGCCCGCCGGAACTGATCGGCCGTGTAGGAAGCCGTGCGGGGCCGGTCTGATTGAGCGTTGAAATCGCCGGGAGCCGGCTCAGCTTGGGAAACTTGCCAGGGCTGGTCGAGCACCAGTTCGTGATGATAACCAAAATAGACCGGCGCTTGAACGAGTCCTCGCTCGGCGGCGGCTCCCTTCAGTTCGATGACGAGGGCATTGAACGCCTTCTTCTCTAGAATGCCCTTGGGGACCTTGAACCGCCGTTGTCGACCGGGCGGAATGCCGTCATCATCAGTACGGATGATCGATTGGCCGTTGAGAGTGATCTCGAAGGGACCTGGGATATCGGCCAAGCCCAGCATCATGGAATCGCGCCACAGGTCCTTGCCCGCAGGGGTGACCATGCGATCGGGCACCTGGATATAACATCGGTACCAAAGCCGCGCTGACACTGGCATCAGCGTTTCAGCTTTTGGTGGAACGGCGACCTCTCGCCAGTCTGACAGCCCGGCGGGCATGCTGATCAAGAGGAAGGCGAGGAAAAAGAGGAGGCGCACGGTGAGGCCAGTCTGCCTGGAAGCTACGGGTAAAGCAATCATTGGTTTAAGCGACTCGCCATCAACAAGTTGTCCTTGGTATACCATGTAGGAGAAGTGGTGACGCTTCTGTTAGGGGAGTTCGGCGAATAGGGAGGCATTCGAGGCGGACAGGAGTGTCCGCATCACATTGTCCCCTATGGGGCGTGCTTAACGGTGGGGTTTCGATTGATCATTGTCAGATTGAGCGTCGATGATGTCGTGATCATCGGGACCGGATCCGAGATCGCGGAGGAAGGCGATGAGATCGCGGAGTTCGGCCGGCGTGAGGGAGGCGACCAAGCCTGGCGGCATGGCGGAACCCAGTTCTTGCCGATTGGCGACGGCGTCGTTCTCCACCCGGCGTACTGTGCCGGTCGCGGGATCCCGCAGGAAGGTCATGTCATCGTCATCTCTGTTCTTCTGACGCTTTTCTAAGTAGCCCGCAGTGATCTCGCCGTCCTCCAAGGTGAGTTGGATCAAATTGTAGCCTTCCTTGATCTGGCGCTGGGGCCAGAGGACCTCTTCGATGAGGCGATCCAGGGGCACGGCGTTGCCCACGGCTGTGAGATCCGGTCCGATGACGCCGCCGGCGCCGCGGATTTGATGGCAGGCATCACAACTCATGGTGGCGCGGCGATAGATCTCTTCTCCACGGGATGGGTTGCCTTGTTGCTCGACGTCACGCGCCAAGCTTTGGACCGTGGCCTCGCTGTATTCGGGAATTGCATTCGCAGCTAGGCCGATGACCTCTTCGAACACGGCCCGAAGTTGAGTGTCATTGCTCCCTTTCGAGACCAGTGCCTGCACGGCACGCGGTGCCACGTCGGGGTGAATCTCGATGGCGGTCAGGGCTTGGGTGAGTGTGGCGGTTCCCTCTTCGATGGAGAGAAAGGCGCCTAACAAATCTGCCGGTTCCAATGAGGCCTCACGTGAAATCAGCGCCGCGGCGAGTTCTGCGGAGAGCGCGAGATCCACGCGACAGAGTGCGGCCACGGCCAGTCCGCGTTCAGTTAGACTCGCGGAATCGGATCGAGCGAGGTCTTGCAGAAAGGCCCATCCGTTTTCGGCCTGGAGCCGGCCGAGGGTTTCGAAGCCAGCCTTCCTAATGGGGGATCCCGGGTCCGCATCGGCGATCCGGGCAATGATGAGTTCGGCCAGGCCGTCGAGCTCCCACAGACCGGCCAGTGCGATCGCTGAAGTGGCGATGTCCAGTTCATCGAGGGCGAGGAACTCTTTGAGATGGGCTTCGCTCTCCTCCGGGTGATTGCGATCGATGATCCCGTTGCGCGTCATGGCCACGATCTCGGCGAGCGCGTCTTGGCGGAATTCGGGCCGGAAGGCGAGAGCGATATCGCGCGACTCGCCTTGAGCGATCAATGCCAGGAGAAGGGTGAGCCGTGAGTCGGCGTCGAGCGTTGTCGAGGTGATCAACTCACGGGTGGTGGAGGCGAGATCCCGGGAGCCTGTGCTATCGAAGATGGCTGCGAGATCCAGAGGCCGATCGAACTTGATTTCTCCACGGGCGAGGGGGCCCTCCCAAAATGGTTGAAGCGCTCGCACGGCTTGTTTGAAGGCGTAGGTCAGCCATCGGTCCATCGGTTGATCCGTGAGGCGAGCCAGGGTGATGATGGCCTGGGCGTTCTCGACTTCTCCCAGGGCGAGCGCGGCTTCGAGGCGCACGCGAATATCAGGATCGCGGACGCTCTCTCTCAAGAGCGCCAGCGGGCTTGAAAGGCGGTCGGCCCAGCGGCCGGTCACCCGGGTGGCATAGGCACGCACGCGTGGTTCCCTTGAGTTTAGGAGACGCTGCAGGAGTTTCGTGTTCGGTTCTTCGATCGATTCCAAGAGGCGAAGGCCTTCCAGGAGAGTGAAATCGTCCTCGATGGATTGAGACCAATCCATGGTGGCGATGGCGATCTTGACAGGGTCGCTAAGGGAGAGGAGGCGTTTGGCCTGGTATCGCGTCCAGCGCTGGGGTGATTCTAACTTTTTCAGCAACGCCTCGACGGACAGTTTGGTTAACTGATCGGGCTGTAGGCGCTTGCCCTCGGGGGCCACCCGCCAGATGCGTCCATGAGTTTTATCGCGGATGGGATGGCGATAGAAATCGTCCTGATGGCAGATGAGCGGGTTATAGAAATCGGCCACATAGACGCCGTCATCCGGGCCGACGCGCACATCGACGGGGCGGAAATTGCGGTGGCTCGACTTGAGAAGAGGCGCCTCGAAGCGAACGTTGAATCCCGCGCCGTCGCTCGGGGTGGAGAATCGCGTGATTTGATTCTCCTTGTAGTCTCCAATGACAAAGTCGTGGCGTAGGTCTTCGGGAAAGCCGTCGCTGGCAAGGACGTCGATGCCGCAATAGCCGCCGGGTCTTCCGATGGTGGGAAGCCGGAGCTTCTGCAGATGAGCTTCGGTACCGCCCCCTGGTAGATCCATGAAAAGGCAAGAACGATACGGGATATCAGGAGAGCCCTGGAGTCATTGGCAAGCAGCTTCATTATCTTTG
>JANQJH010000149.1 GCA_028281705.1 Verrucomicrobiales bacterium | reverse complement strand
GCAAGCCGATGCGACGTTGAAACGATGTGCCTAAGTGCCGCCGCATGAATCTTTCGCAGGAAGATTGGCGCTACTTCGTTGACTGACACTATCGCAGTTCGTCCAAACCATAGAGGAAGCGTCACCGCTTCCGCTACGAGATTCATTCATCTTTCTCTGATGATGAAACGGATTGGGGTGGACAAGAGTGTCCGCATCACTATAAATACTCTATCAAGAACCGAAACTCATCTGCATCCGGTAGAAGATCTTGGGAACGGCCGGGTCATAGGGGATCTCAAATGAGTAGACACCGGGCTCCGCCAGATTGAACATGAACGGCAGAAAAAGCGGCATCCAACTGTCTTGCTCCATCGTTGTGCTCGATTCCAAGGAGAATCCCAATCCGGTCATGCCGACGAGATCGTTCTTGTCCAGGATGCGAAGATGCACCGTGTCGCCATCGATTACCGGACTCTCCACCACGATACCGGGGTCCTTGAACGCCAACTCTGACATCGTCCGTAAAGTAAAGAGCAAGGTAAAACTCTTGCTTTCACCCACGCCGATGGTGCCGAGTGAATAACGGGCGGCGCTAGCGACCCAGCCTCCTTCCTCCGGTTCGAACTCACTGACACCGGTGAAGGTGTTCGTTTCGATGTCGAGATGCACCCCGGCGCTCGGCTTGCCCACATCGTGACGGTCAACTCCACGAATACCGTAGTAACCGGCGGAGAAGGCATCCGGCGCCACGGCGGAGTGTGCGCCGTGACGTAATCCGTATGCGCGTAGAGACCACCGTCGGTCTCATGGAAACTGTAAGAGAGACCGCGCTGGGTAAAATCGAAGCGGTAGTCACCCATGGCCCCGCCGTGATCGGTGTCGTCGTACACGGAATAATTGCCCTGAAGCGAATGGAGAAGATGGTAAAAGTGAAATTCAGACAAGGGTTCGTCCGAAGTATTGCGGAAGTTGAGCGTGTGCTGGTAGGCGAAGCCATCACTCATGATGACGGCCTCCGGCGGCACCGGCATCCCCTTGGGACTCAATCCTTGAGCGAGTCCACCAGGTACGTTCCAAATTTGATACTCGTGAGTGATCTCCAGATGATCGTTCTTTTGCATCGATTGGAGAATGAGATTGCCATCGGCATTGAAGGGATTCATCGCGTCCTTCGGCCAGAGATCCTGGCCGTCCCGCATCACGGTCTCGAGATTCGAGTTCGTCTCCCAATCGGGAAAGAGGTGTTGCGGTGCGAGCCACATCGGTGCGCGACCGTCATAGCTGATCGCCGGCGCCCACTCACCGGAAAGATATTCGCGGCCGTCAAAGCCTGGCCGGGCATCGATGATGAGGTCGAGATAACCGGTGGGGGTCACCAAAACTCGCCAGTTTTCATTGGGCAGAGGAAAACCAGAGGAAATGAGTTGCGCCTGAAGCCGGCCAGAGACGAGAAAACTGACCGTGAGTTGAAGCCCAATCATCCCGAGAAACCAACTCTTCATCAAGTGCTTGCCAATCGAATTCATGAAGGAACCATCTTGAGCCGAACGATAGGGCCTGTCGAGTTCGTTTCATGGGACGCCTGCGAAACACCTGCAGGTTGACGCGAACTGCGGGGGCGGCAAGCGCTTACAAATCTCAGCGCTGTCGTTGTAGGGCAGCCGCCCCGGCTGCCCACATTCTTACTCCCGGCTGACGACCACGCTAAAAACCGAACAAGCTTTGCCCTTCCTCCTCCGTGAACCCGGGGAAGGCTAACTGACGATCCTGCAAATGCTTCGAGACGTAATCCTGAACCACATCGGCGACAAAACTCCTCGACATTCCCGCCCGGTTCACCCCCTGGGCATCGGCGGAGTCGCACAAAAGATCTAACAATCCCGAAGGTTGCAACCTCGCTGCGGGCGCAAGGGAGGCAAGTTCGTGTGCCGTGATGATATCGGTTTTGTTCATGCTTGATCTGATGGCATCATTGTAATCGGTTTACGAAATAATGCCAGCGTTTAGTTAGCTTTTTCATGTTGTTCTGCAACTCATTCACCGATCCGAGATGGAAAGTCCTGCCGTTTGGGAGCGTGGAGTTTCGGGCCACTCCCAGTGGCGTTCAGTTTCCGCAGTTGTCAGGAGTCCTTGCAAGAATGCCCGCCCCGGAACTGAACTCGAATCTCGCGATCGCACGCCAGGGTAAGGACTTCCTCGACGCCGCGATTGCTCTGAACGCGCTTCTCAGGAGGCAGGCGCAAGAGTCCGCAACAGCGGCCTATGGCTTCGGAATCGCATTCACCGACAATCGAGATGAAGCCAAGGCTTTCTTGTTAGTCAAAGACAGCGAAACGGTCAGAAGTCCGTCCACCGAATTGAATTGGCAAGTTCAAAGCGCGCGGAGCAATTCGCTGACGATCGCTGACGAAGCCCTCTGCCATTTGAACCACGGTTGGGAGGGCGCCGTTCATCGGCAAGACAGTTTCGACCGGATACCTGACATCGCCCTGCAGGTCTGTCGTGATCTCGCGCATTTACCTTCGTTTCGATCAAGGATGATCGTTTTTGATCTGATGTCCGAGGAGTTGTCGATGGGCAAGCACTATCAGGAGATCAACCGTCCGGAGATCATCTCGTGGGCGGAATCGCGAGGGCTCGCGGCGCCATCATGACGCAACACTGTACTTTGCCCAACGGAAATTCGGTCTTTACGGAAATTCTAGAAAGGATACGTGAGAAACCCACATGCGTGTAAGACGCAACGTGTGCTCGAAGAGGGATTGCTTGCGATCTTCCATAAATTTGCTAATACTTCCATAATGACTATTGGGGAATTATTATGCGAGTGCTGAGAAAAGTTCGCGGTTGGTTGGTAGGAATCTGGCTGGCTTGCATCGTATTTTCGGCTGCTTGCCCGTCGGTTTCGGAAGACCTGGCAGTGGCACTCTGGTTGTCATTCCGTTTGGACACAGAAACGGTGAATAGTGAAGTTTCCTGACGGACATCGCCTGGACGAGAATCCGTCAGCGGAATCTCCTGAGACGAGATCAAGTGTGAGTTCGGTCGGTAATGGAGGTCGCCTATCACCGGAGATCTCCGTGATGCTCTCCAATACGACGACCAAGAAGGTGGGGCGGCGTTGGGCGATCGGTTCTTTCTTGCCGATGCGGGGGTGTAGTAGCGATAGCTAGAATCTTTCATGCGCACCTCTCTCGAATGGCGAAAATACTACGAGCAAAACGCGAACGCACTGCTCAATATCCCTTGGGACATCGGAGCGGAATTGACTGACGATGAACGGAGTGCGATCGCTGCGTCCGTACAAGGATTTCAGGCCGGCGAAAGTTCCGAAGGGCGCCACCTCTACCGTTACGCGGGAAAATACGCCCAAGAAACCGGGGATCACGACTACCTTGCGGCCATCAAGCTGTTTATTGGGGAAGAACAACGACATGCCCGAGATCTTGCGCGGTTTCTTCAACTCAATGACATTCCCACTATCCAAACAACATTTGCCGATCGTGTCTTTCGAACACTCCGCCACGTTCTTGGTGGCCTGGAAATCTCAATCTCGGTCTTAATCACTGCGGAGATCATTGCCAAGGTCTATTATAGAGCACTACAACAAGCCACGAACTCCGTTGTGCTCCACACATTGTGTGATCAGATCCTTCGGGATGAATTGAGACATGTCGAGTTCCAGGCTGAACAACTCGGGAAACTACGATGGCGCCGCAAACGAACATTTCTATGGTTCACGATGGGAATGCACCGATTCCTGTTTTGGGGTACCTGCATCGTCGTCTGGCACGATCACAGAAAGGCGTTCCAACGGGGTGGTTTCAATTTTCGGCGTTTCTGGCGCTCGTGTTGGGGCGAATTCAATGAGGCGTTTGCCATTTCCGATCGTGCCATCGCTTCAATGGCAGTGCCGGCAGCCGCCGCCGCTTTCGTCTCACACATCGAAGCAATGCTGAATCGTGGATCGTGAAAACAACATCAGAAAAGCCCTCAGCTGATGACCAAATCGTAAGATCGTGACTCGTTCCCGTGAATCATTCGTCAACGTCGGGCGAGGAGCAGGGAGCGGGATCACACAATTGATTGGGCGTTATAATTTCAAGAACGAACTTGGTAACCCGTTCAAACCCCTTTAGATTGGAGCCGCATGACAATCGCTGAAATACACCAGAATGCCTTACGACTACCTGAGGACGAAAGGGCGACGCTCGCCGCAGAACTCCTTTCTTCTCTGCCAGCCGTACTCTCTGACCCTGATGACGGAGTTGAAGAAGCGCAACGACGGGCAACCGACCTAGACGAGAATCCCTCAGCGGGGATCTCGTGGAACGAGATCAAGCGTGAGCTCGGTCGGTAATGGAGATCGTTTATCACCGACTCATCACCAGAGACCTCCGTGATGCTCTCCGCTACTACGACCAAGAAGGTGGGTCTGCGTTGGGCGACCGGTTCTTTGCCGATGTGGAGGAGACCGCTGGTCGCGCCATCGAGAATCCCAATCACTTTCACTTTGCGAGCGGAACCCTTCGGCGGGCCCGACTGAGGATGTTTCCTTACCACTTCTTATTCCGAGAACACGACTCCATCATTCAGTTTCTTGTACTTTGGCATGATAGGCGTCATCCCAACTACGGATTGCGTCGCAAGCTTTGAAATCGAGAGACTGGCAACAAGACGGAGTCTGGTCCTTCACGTGGATGTCGTGGCCGGATCAAATATCGGGTAAAACGGCCGGTTTCCAAATCGGGCTTGGTTCACAAGTTTTCCTAATCCACGTGGTCCTTGCTGGGGCCAATAGAACCGAATGATCGAGAAATTCCTGATTTCCTTGGCCAGGATTTTACTGGATCTATTGGTAGTGGGCCAGTCGGAATCAACGGGCGAGTTAAAAATTTCCATAACGCGGCTACTGAAACCGACACCAATCTATTTTATATGACATATATTGTGTTAAGTTATAGAAAGTAGTCAAGAGCCCTCTGTGGAAGTCGTTCACGTGGAAGGTGTTGGGGCTCAATCGGTTGCGGATTTAGCGAGCCGCAATCCTCAGTGGACGCCGAAGTGGGCCGAATCTGACGGTAATCGGTGCCGCGGTAGATTTCGCGTTCGAGATTGTAAATTACCGGGATCCTATCAGAATTCACTGGAACTAACTTGGATTTGGATTTCCGGTCCAAACCCATGCTGTATTAGTGAAACCAGTACGGACTACTGCACGTTCTGGATTCTGGGAACCTCGCTGTGAGATCACTTTCCTTCGGGACTGCGCGGCGAGGTTTTCCTTTGGGGAAGCGATGTCGTTGGTGCCATCGCCCGATGAGGTGCCGCACCGGCGTGGTGTAGGTGTGCGTAGGCAAATGTTCGAAGCAGGGCATCCGCCGTGGCTGCCTCGGAGGCAAGTTTTTTCGCGCGCTGTCGCCTCACACTCTCGAAACCCTGGCTATAAATAAGCGAGTTGCGAAACGAATGCATGAAATGGAAAAGTTCTCAAACGGCTTGCTGAGGTGCTTTAGGAGCTGCAAAACAATAAACTACCGATTTAGTTTGATTATGTTAAATAAATGCCTCATGATGGAGGCGTGCCGGACAATCAAGTCGTCGCTCTT
>JANQJH010000148.1 GCA_028281705.1 Verrucomicrobiales bacterium | reverse complement strand
GCAAGCCGATGCGACGTTGAAACGATGTGCCTAAGTGCCGCCGCATGAATCTTTCGCAGGAAGATTGGCGCTACTTCGTTGACTGACACTATCGCAGTTGGTCCAAACCATAGCGAGGGACTTTAGTCCCTCCCACATTCCAAGAAAGTGCCAGGGACTTTAGTCCCTTCGTTATTTCCGGATGAGAGCCGCAGGTTGGAGTGCTAACTAGAGAAAACCTGCACCAACTTGAAACTCGGGATATCGTCCTCACTTGAACTCTTTTCCAACGCGACGCCGGCCCCCATGTTCCTGAAGCGAGGCTGGAGAATATTCCGGCGGTGACCAGGTGAATCCATCCAAGCCTGGACAGCGGTCCGGGCGAATGACCGGTAAGTGTGGAGCGGGATGATTTCTCCGCGCTCGTAGCCAAAGTAGCCGCCGTTTTGCGAAGGTACGTGAACAGCTCTTCCTGCAATGTAGTCGATGCCAAAATTGGTTGCGATGTTCTCGCCGATCAACTGCAAGTCCTCTCCACCTGCCAATCGGACTCGCTGCCGCAAGGTCTCCTTGCCTCTAACGATGCTATCATGACTAAAAAAGTCGCCATCCACCATGTCTTGCGCATGTCCCAATGCGGCGTTCTCCAGCACCTCCGAATCGCCCAGCGGCTCCAGTCCGTGGGCCTCTCGCTGGAGGTTGGTTTCGATCAAAATGGCTCGGTGAAGCCGCGGATCGACTTCATCCGAAAGCGTAATCGCCTCCGTCAACCACTCGTCATCGGAGGCCAATTCGACGGATGCGGCTTCGGCACCGAGCTGAGTGGCATGAGCACTTTTTCCCTCCGGCGAACGGATTTCCGTCCAATGCTCGTCAGAACAACTCACAAGAAGGGCGAACAGCGAGTCGATCAACAGAACCTGAAGGCAACGGTACATATCGCTCTACTCCACGGTGAATCGCACGCGCCAATACCGCTCCACCTCGCCCTCCAAGACGTAGGTCACGTGAACCGTGGTATCCGCCTGATTCACCGGGCTCGAGGGCTGAACCTCAACGGCCTCCCATTCCCGAAGGTCGGAGGACGATTCCAGGATCACCGTGACACCCGCGGCACGACGCCGCACTCTCAAGGAAGGTGTCCCGTCGGCACCCAGTTCCAAGACGGGCAAGGCCGCCACGGAGGCGAGGCCTTCGGCTAACAAGTCCACGCCCATGGCGTAGGCCCCCGCGTTGCTGATCCCGTCACCATTGGGATCCGCGTCCGCGCCGATCAGACCATTGGCCGCCAGCCAGTCGGCAAAGGACCCTCCCGGAACGGGATTGGAATCGCCGCCAGCGTCCGCCGATCCAGGTGAACCGCCGACATCGGCACTGGGCAACCAGGAATCGGAGTTGCCATAATCGGTGATCGCCGCGGGATCGACCGGCACCAGGGCGAAACCTTTCCCATCCGCGGAGGCCGGCCAGGACTCACCCTCGTCATCATAACGAAAATCAATCATCGCGTTGCCCGCGCCAAACGAGAGTTTGAGCCGTTCCCCGCCGTTGCTCAGGGAGAAATTCGACTCCCATTCGCCCAGAATGGGAAGATCCGCCCCGTAACGAGCCTCCATCCCGGCCACGCTGGATACGATCAAGCCATAGGCGCCAGGCGCGAGTGACGTTCCCTCAGGAAAATCAAAGTCAATCCCCTTGGTGAAGCGCAAGTCTGTCAGATCAAGCGACCCACGGCCACGATTCCAAATTTCAAGGTACTCGAAGTCCGACTCATCAAAGCCCGCATCCGCCTCGGCCTCGCTCGGAGCGGCCGGATGATACATGATCTCACTCAAGACGAGACTATCCTGCAGGGTCGCACCAATGAGAGGATCCTCGACAACGAAAGCATGGGGCTCGGACCAATGAGAGCAACGGCCCGTGATATCCCAATGCCGGACACGGACCCGGTAGGAGTGCCCCACCTTGAGCACATCGACCGGGATCGCCATGGTCAATTCCTCCGGCGCTTCCGTCCCCCATACTTTGGTGATCTCGTAGACCCGCTCGGCCTCGGGATCGTAAGCCGGCGCCTCAGGATCGGTGACCTCACCCACGCGCCATTCGACTTTGGCCAATTCTGAGGGCGTGAAAATCGAAGCCGATTTGTAAGCACTGGAGGAAAAGTGCAGAGCGTCCACCGCATAGCCGTTCGCCCCCTCAAAGGTCACCCTGGGCGTCTTGGGAATGGCGTTGTCCTCAGCCATGCCGTCAATGACCACGGCGCGCCCTCCCTCCGGAACATTCCCACCCGGATAGTTGAGTTTTCCCTCAAAGGCGAAGAGTTTCATGTCCGCCACTTTCGACTCCAAGGTTCCGAAATCTTCGGAACCGGTGGCACTCGGCGCGTCTCGCCAGCGGTCCCAATCCGCCGGATGAAAATCTTCAATCACCGCCGCAGCGTCATCGATCAGATGACCAATCGGCTCCGGCTGCCACACCAGATCGCGAAACTCCCGGATCACATTGCGCAACTCTAACTGGAAGACGTCCTTGCGCGCCACGGCGTTCTGCGCCAGATCGATCCCGCTGTTCCAACTTGGGCCCCAGCTGGCATCGGAATCGTAGGGCAACTGCCAGTAGAGGCCTAACTCATTGTCCGGCTGAGGTTCGAAGTAGTGCACCATGTTCTTGTCCGCATCCGGCCAGTAGTCGTAATGCCTGATGGCCTCCTCCACCGCCGTGTAACGGTACCAGATGTCCCAATTCACATGACGCCGCAGCCACTCTTCCTCCCGGCTGGACCGCAGCATGGAAAAGATGTTCGTATAATCCTCCGCGTTCAAGGGCGCGTTGGGCGCCTGATAGCGCTGCTGCTCCTTGCCGTCCGAAGCGGATCCCTTGCTGCCGACGCCATCGGCGTTCTCCGATTGATCCGTCAACTTGTAGAGATTGCCCTTGGTCAATCCCCGGCTCTCGAGAAAGCGCACATCGATCCTCTCCTGAGCCAAGCTCAAGCCGTAAAAATCGCCCCCATACTGATCCGGCGCCTCCGCCACATCATCGATCACCCGAAAATGAAACCAGTGCGTCCGCACCGCGGGCACCCCAAAGAGTTCCCACAAACGCCCGTTCACCGTGTCGATGAGACCAAAGTTACCCGGGCGATTTCGCGTTCCAAACGTGCCACTCGTCCGATTCCCATACATTTTACTCGTCGTCAGGATGCGCCAGGTTCGCTCATAGCGCCGGCCACGATTATCCTTCACCCGAAAGTAGTTCCCCCGATTGAACTTGAACTTCATGGAACGTTTCCCGCGCAAGTGATAGCGCCCGTTTCCTCCCCGCAATCGATAGGCAATGTTGTCATACACTCGCCCATCGTAGATCATGGTGCCACTCCAGTTGTAGGCGCTCCTGGCACTCATCGACGAACGCGGGTGTTGATCGACGGAGGAATAGGCCAGACACTCCATCCAATCTTCATTCCGCGTGATCAAATGATAGACTGGCAGTTCCTGCAGCAGCTCCGAGGTGTAAACGTGCCCGTTTCCCTGAGAGGAATCCGCGTCCGCCACCCAATCCGGCACACCGGCATAGGTGAAGTAGGCGAAGTTCAATGAGGGATCATCTTTGAGAGGCGCCCTCACTCCGGCGCCGAGCCCGTCCTCCGCCGTGATGTAAAAACGCACCAAGGTACGGTTACGATGCCCGGGCAGCGTGATGGTGTAAACCCCGTCGTTTTCCGGATCCTCGTCGCTCCCCTCCGGATCGATGGCCGTCATGTCCAGGGTGGGCCAGACCCCGGTGAAAAGACCTTCCGCGTAACCGCTGAACTTCCGCCGCGGTTTGTCGGGTTCCGCCAGGAGGGCCGACTTGGTATAGGGCTGATAGGCCGGGATATAGTCCCCCGGCTCGACCACTTGATAGTGGAGGACGACGTTCTGCACCCCGTTCGCGTCCGTAATCTTGATCGTGATTGTCACCGGATCCGCCGGCTTCGGTTCTTCCGGGAGGTGCTTGACCTGGCGAACGTTCGGAGGCGCGTTTTCCACCAAGATACTGTTTGGGCTCCCGGGCGTCGGTTCACCCTCGGACGGGCGCCAAGAACTTCCCAGGTTGTTGTTCAGTGCCGGATGGAGGAGTTCCATCGAGGGCCCATCACCGGCCGAGGCAATGGGCCAGGGAAACCGCACCTCGAAATCGACCTCATCCACTGCCGCCCCCTCACCATTGCGCAGGACCACGCGCTCGCCCTCGCCATCGATACGCCCCTCCCACGGCCCCAACACGTTTGCGACGCCACCAAACAAGGCCTCGTCGGGATTGAGGGCCACCACCAGGTAGCCGCCCGGCGCCAGCGGGGCGGTGCCATCCGGAATGGTATAGGCCACGGCTCCTGAGAGCCGCCAACCCGAGAGATCGACCGGTTCCCCGTCGGCGTTGTGGACTTCGATGAACTCCGAGTTCAGGCGATCGTCCAGCGGGTCGGAGTGAATCTCATTGATGACCAACTCCGCCCTGAGAGGAAGGAGACCCGTCAGAATGAGCATCCAAAGGTGGGTCAGGGGTTTCATAACGAGGGAAGACTGCTTATCACTATGCCTTCTCCAGAAACAAGAGACAACGGCAAAGAGGCGAAGAGAAGAGCCGCTAGACTGGGAAAAAACGAATCGGCCATCGCACAGCCATCGAGGACGAACTCGTGAAGCCGAATTGGGCCCAGCCCCTCAAGGAGCTCTCATCCCATCGATGGCAAGCGAGACGCTCGCCCTACAATTTCCCCGCTTCGGCGCGAGCATCACTACTCCCGCTACGAGATCTTTAGTTACCCAGGGTCCGAAGATACTCCGCGATATCCCGCACATCCTGATCGCTCAAGCCCATCTCCGAGGCCGGTGGCATCCATGAATGGTCTTTCAAGTTGTCCACCCGGGCGCCCGATTGGCGGAAGAGGATCTTCTTCGTCTCGCCGCCGTAGAGCTTGATCTTCAGGGAGCCCGCGTGCCAACTGAAATTGGAAAGCAAGCCTTCGGCCACGTATTTCCCCCGTCCCGCCGTCAGACGAACGGGCTTGTCGTAACCGTGCGCCAGATGCGCCGAGGGCTCCACTAGCGCGGTGACGATCTCTTCCACCGTGCGCTCTTGCCCCCAGTGGGTCAGGTTTGGGCCGAAGGCGATTCCCGCACCCTCCACCCGATGACAGGCGAGACAGACCTGAGCTTTCACCTTTCCCCGGTCCTCGTCACCCTCGAGACCGGCAATGACGCCGACTTCAGAGACAGTCGTCCTGGCTCCAAAGGCCTTTGGCACGAGAAAGTGGGCCTCGAGAAACTCACCCTGCAAATCATTGAGATCCCGGGCCAGGATCTCCTCTACCGTGATCTGAAAATCAGGTCCGGAAAAAGCCGGAAGGCTCGCGAGTTCCTCCAGCCTCTTCCGATGGTTCGCCCGCTGGGCATCGGTGCGGAAACTGGCGTAGGCCATGACCCAATGACGGAACGCTTCGAGATCCGGCTTCTGGGCCACGATGACCCGATGCAAGTCCTCCACCGCCTCCGGCGTGTGAAAACGCCAGGCCAGGTTCTTCGCCGCCGCGTTCCATTTTTCCGGCGGTGTCAGGGCAAACTTCGGCCGAATGACTTCGCGGTAAACCTCTGCCTCCTTCTTCGTCGAAGCAATTCCCAAGGCCTCCAGATACCAGCGGTTCTCCCCGTCATACCCGTCAACAAGAGCGTCGATCATCTCGCGACAATCCTCAAGGGCGACATCACGTAGCGCCAGAGCCACCTCGCGCCGCACCGCCGGCGAAGGATCGCGGTAGAGGACACCCGCCATGGGAAGCACTTCCTCCGGAGCCGCGAATCGCAAGGCTCGGAAAGCCACTAGCCGAAGCTGAAAATCCTCCGCATTCAACAGACCGCGCACGTATTCACGGCCGCGATCGCCTAACTGCGCCAGCACCCAGGGAACGCGCGCCTTGAGATAGGGCTGACTCTCACTGGCAAAGTAGTCCTCCAACATGGAAGCCACGCTGTCCCCACGCTTTTTCAAGCGCG
>JANQJH010000106.1 GCA_028281705.1 Verrucomicrobiales bacterium | reverse complement strand
GCGGATTCACCGTTGGGTCTTTCAGCCCAGCGGATTGTGCGATCCGGTTCAGTTGCGCTTCGGCGCCTTGGGACAGTGGCAGGAACTGGCCTTCGAAGTGCTCACGGGTGAGTTGGGCTCTCAACGCTTCTACGCCCAGTGAAGGAGCGAGCGGGATTCATTTTGTTTGAAGTCATGATCGCCATCGCGGTCTTTGCCATTGTGGCCATCAGCCTGGCCACGGCGATGAACTCGACGATTGCGGCATCGAACTACCTGGATCGGCAAGCCTCCATTCGACACGGATTGGATTCCATCCTCCATGAGGCCTTGCGCAAACCCAAGCGGAAGGAGATGGCGTTTGAATACCACGACGAGCTCTTGGGCGTGCGCTACCGCACAGTCATCGAGGAATTGAAGTTCACCAATTTTGAGGGCGATAGCTTGAAGGGGCTTTACACCCTGCGGGCCTCGGCCTCCTATACGGAGGACGGTGAGGAACGGGAAGAGATCGCTGAGCGTTATGTGTATCGACCCTAACCGTCGCGCCGGGGCGCGGGCCTTCACCTTGCTCGAAGTGGCCATTGGCGTGACCGTGCTGGCCGTGCTGGCGGGAACGATGTTTACCATTGTGCAAGGATCGCTCCAGGCGGCGGGTGAAATTCAGATCGTGCAGCGTGACAACCGCCGCATTGAACGCTATGTCACTCTCCTGCGGCAGTATTTCAGGACGCTGCCGACGAATGCGACGATGGGGCTGAAGTTGATCGAGCGTTCTCCGGTCATGCAGGAGATCACCTTCCACGGTGCGCCCGAAATGTTTGTCTGGGGTGAACAGCCGGTGAACCGGGAACCCCTGACGCTCTCCCTGCGGCGCTATCCGGAGGCCATGGTGACGCCGGACACGCCCGAGTTCTACCTCGGTCTGACTCGCCCGGCCTTCTTCCGTCCCAAGCCGGGTGAAGGGCTGCGAGAAGCCTTGATGAGCGCCTCGGTGACCTATCCCGTGGGTCCCCGTGACTTGCCCATCGTGGCCGATGAGAAAACGCGATACTGGCTTCCGATTGTGCCGGCGCTGCGGTCGATGACCTGGCGATTCTATCAGACGGAGAAGAAGCGGTGGGTGGAGGAATCGAGTCCGACCCGCCCCCCTCTGGTGGAATTGGTTCTCCTGCCTTATGAACGCAATACTCCGATTCGCGTCGTTTTTGCCACCCGTTAGTCTAGTGGAGAGGCGAATCAAGTGCTGAAATGATCCTGTCATTGCCATTATCGAGACGACACGACCGGGGATCCGCCATGCTCATGGTTCTCTGGGGCATGATGATCATGGCCATGGCGGTGGGGGGACTCGTGCTCTACATGCGGCGGAGTGTGCTCGAGGACGTGGATGCGGCCAAAGCCTTTCAGGCCCGTCTCCTGGCGGAGTCTGGCATTGCGCTTGCTTTTCACCCCAATCTCAAGCGGAACGATCCTCTGTTGCATCAACAGGTCTCGGATGTGAAACGTTACGACGTCAAAGTCTCGACCGAGGGCGCCCGTATTGCGATTAACCAGATTGCGATGAAGGAATCCGTGCAGGATATTTGCCGCAGGCTCTTCATCGTCTGGGGATTGAATCCGGAAAAGTCGGGGATTCTAGCAGATTCCTTGAAGGATTGGGTGGATGCCGACGATCGGGTGAGTCCGCTGGGCGCGGAGGACGAGCATTACACCTTGCGCGGTGCGCCGCAATTTCCGGCCAACGGCCCCTTCCGGCATCTCGATGAGCTTCTCTTCGTCCGAGGAATGGTGGATCTGGCGCGGAGGAAGCCCGATTGGCGGGACTATTTCACCTTGCACGGAGACGGGTTGATCGACGTGAATGAAGCGTCCTCAGAAATGCTGGAGGTGGTTTGCGAGGTGACGCGAGCGCAGGCCGACGCCGTGGTGCTGCTTCGGAGGGGGCCGGATACGGAGGCGAACACGGAAGATGACGAGCCTTTCGAGGATTTTGACGACGTTCAGGAAGCTCTGGGGCTCTCCAACTGGGACTTCGAGGACATCGAGCCCCGATTGACGATGAGCCATCCGATCCGCCGGGTCGTGAGCAAGGGGCGCGCGGGCGATTTCGAGGTCATTCTCACGGCGATCGTGGGACCCGGGGTCAATCTTCTCGAGGAACAGCACGTCAGTCCCCAAGGGGCGCTGTCGATGGAGGTTGCTCGCGACGGAGGAACTCCTGAGCGGTTAAATTGAAACATATCCAAATGATCAGCCGGAACCCTGTTCTCCTACCCACCGCTCAGAACGACTGGGAACTATGGGCCACCACGCGTTTGCGCCGGGTCGACGACCCAGCGGCGTTGAACGGGCAGCCGCTTCATTTTGCCTTGCCGCTGGATTATTGCCGGAGCTTCCCCCTCTTTCTTCCTAGCAAAGATCGTAAAATCTTCAAAGACTTGATCTATGCCCAGCTCGAGCGGCGCCATCTGGTTTCGCCGACGAGTAACGCGCGATTCGATTTCGAGCCCATCGAGCGTACGCCGGAGGGCACCTTGGTTCGTGTCGACTTCGTGAATCGTGAGCTTCCCCAAACGTGGGAAGACAAGAAGGCACTGAGCTACGCGACCTCTCTGCGTTATTATCCCTTCCCGGCCGGCAAGGCGGTGGTCTTGCGTGAGCGCGGCCGCTTGGTCTTGGTGATCAATCGCGGGGGAAAACTGCTCTATAGCAGTATTCTCAATCAGACGGGGGAAGTGGATGATCGGGTGGCATCGGAGATCCAGGCCGCCGTGATGTCGTTGAGCGCCCGGGGATTTCTCAAGGCGCCGGTAGACGCGGTCGAGCTTTGGGGTGGTGCGTTCTCGCCGGATGCGGTTGAGAAGCTGCGTGCCGCACTGGAGATTGAGGTCACTTACCGCGAGCCGCCTCAGCCGGAGGGCGTCCGCAGGCCTCCAAATGGAGCTCTCTTGCCGGCCTCGGCCGATGTGGGGGCCAAGAAGCGTCGGCAAATGTTGTACGTGGTGTTGGGTGTGCTTTTCTTGGCGGTCATCTATGTCTTGGTCTTGAAACAGTTCCGTGACCGGCTAACGGATCTCCAGGCGAAGATTGATGCTCAAGAGGAGAACCTTGGAACCAACAGCGCGAACTCGGCCGACCATGCCGCAGCGAGGACTCGTTGGCGGGCGATGGCGAATGCCATTGATCCGCAGCGCTATCCCATGGTGCAGCTCAACGCCATTTCCCAGGTGATGCCCCCTGATGGCGTCGTGCTCTCTTCCTTTGAGACCAAGATTTCAGAGGTGAAACTGCAAGGGAAAGCCAACAGCGCCAAGGCCGTGTTCGATTTTCTGGAGAATCTCAACGTCCATCCTCATTTGAGTGCGGTCTATCATTGGAGTCGAAAGAAGGAACCGAATTTGGACGACGACGGCACGGCACATTTCGAACTCATTGGAAAACTGAAATAACGCGATGCGTCAACCGACTCGTTCCGAAGTGATCCTGATTGGATTGTGCCTCTTTTCCGTGCTCTTCATGGGGCACTTGATTGCCTACAAGGAGTACAAGAAGAAGCTGCTCAAGGCCGAGCAGGTCCTGGAGGACTTGCAGCGCCGAGGCGACCAACCGCACTTGGAGAAGGCGGCGGCGACACCGGCTGCCCAGGCAGTGATCTGGGCGGAACGGATGGCGTGGCTGGATGAAGAGCTGCCCGAGATGCCGAGCCGGGATCAGGCACAGGCGGCGTTGTTGGAAGACATGCGGGCCACGGCCAAATCTTTCGGTTTGGACATCGATGGGCAGAGCTTCGTCAAGCCGGCGTCGACGCCGCACTATCAGGAAGTGGCGGTGAAAATGAATCTCGATGGCCCGGAGCGCAAAGTCTACCAATGGCTCTCGGGCATGCAGTCGCCCGAGAAGTTCCAGGCGATCAAGTTTCTTCAATTGCGTCCCGAGGGACGCCGCAGTCGTCCCGAGGGCGATTGCAATGTGATCGTCGCGAGATGGTTCAAACCCTAACAAATCCGATGTTCTGTCATTTGTCTAAACGAGTGAGTCTCCGCGGGAACTTGAGCTGCGCTTGGCGGCGATTGAAGCTGCCCCTGTTCCTTTCGCTGGGCATCTTGATCACGGCGGGAGCCGAGGAAGAGACGGAAGAGCCGGAGGGTGAGGCGGCCGTCAAGCTCCCCGACGGGGTCGAGGCTCCTCTCACGCTGGACCATTTCCAGGATCTTCTCTCGAATTCCCCCTTCCGGAGACTGATGAGCTTTTCCGAGGATCTGGTGCTTACCGGTGTGGCCCGCCTGCCCGCCGGGACGGTGGTCACCGTCTACGATCGCCGAGCGCAGGAAACCTACAGTGTCTCGGCTCGGGAGAATGCCCAGGGCTGGCGTCTGGTGGATGTCTTCGGGGGGAGGGAGCTGGACGACGTGGAGGCCAAGATCCTCGTGGGAAAACAGGAGGTGACCCTGCGATTCGATCAACGCCGACTGACTCCAGAGTCGATCCGGCGGATGCAGCCGCGGACGGTGAAGCCGGCGAAGTCGCCTGAGAAACCGTCGGTGGAACAGTGGCTCGCCCGCCTCGATCCGGAGCTTCTGCGAAATTATGATAGTCTCGATGAGACGTTTCGCGACCGGTTTCGCTACGCTTTCGAGGACTACCTCGACGAATACCCGAATGCGAGTACGGAACTGCGCACCCTCACCGCTCGAGAGAACCTCGAGACCATCCAGGAACAGCAAGAACAGGAGCGGCAAATCACCCCCAGCAACCTAGAAACTCTCGAAGTCGGATCTCCATGAATCGCATACGCACCCATATTATTGTTATCCTTGGCCTCGGGCTGGTCATGGAACCCGAGGCCCTCCATGCTCAGGAGGCTGCGGCAGAGGATCAAGGAGTGGTCCTGCAATTTCCTAACAATCCCGTGTCCGATATCATCGAGGTCTACGAGAAGCTGACCGGGCGCTCGGTGATCAAGCGCTCGGAGATTTTTGGGGGAAACACCATCAGCCTGGTGACGCCGACGCCGGTGAGCCGTCAGGATGCCATTCGCCTGATTGAAAGTGCGCTCCAGCTCAATGACTTCGTGGTTTCCCGGGACACGCAGACAAACACCATCCGCATCATGCCGGAGGATACGAGCCAGGCCAATGTTGCCGTCGGTCTACCGGTCTACGATGACCCCGCTGATCTGCCGGAAAATGATGTCGTCATCGAGTACTTCATGCGTCTGGAGAACCTCGATCCCGTCGAAGCGGGGTCGATGTTTACGAATCACCTGGGCCTCAATCCCTATGGCCGGATCACTCCCGTGATCAGCCCGGCGGGACTCATGATCACGGAGAACAGTTCCATCGTGCGGCAGCTCATTCAGTTGAAGAACGTGATCGATAAGCCGCACGATCAGGCGAAACGCGTGACGGAGTTCGTCAAAATCGAATACGCGGAAGCGACAGTGCTGGCTCAGATTATTCAGGCCACCTTGGCCAACCGGCCGGAGCGGCCGGCGGCGGGGGATGACACGTTTTCCAGTGGCGGCCGGCGCAACCGGTCGCGGTCGGATGACGAGAGCAGGCCGCAGGTCGTTGCGGATGATCGCCTCAATCGCATCATGATTGTGGCCAATCAGAAAGACTATCAGTATGTCATGGGATTGATTCGTGAGTGGGACAAGCCGATCGATGGTTCCAATCAGCTCGAGCGTCCGCTGAAATATCTCTATGTCGATGAAGCTTTGCCGGTCCTGGTCGACGTGTTGCAGGACACGGGTGTCGGGGTGAGTGCGCTCCCCGGAGGCGGCACCATCACCACCCGGCAAGCGCCACAGGCTTCCTCCGCGGCGAGTACGCTCACGGGGCGGATCCGCCGGGGGGTACAGGTGCGGGACACGGCCGCGGGTAGTGTCGCCGGGGAGCAGGACATGTTGATCAATCCGCTGGAGAACACGGCGCCGATCTCGGTCTCGGTGGGCAAGACGAGGATCATCGGCGATCTTCAGGCGAATAGCATCATTGCCATGGGGCCACGCGAGAGCTTGAAGAAAATCGACGATATTTTGGACAAGCTGGACCGCAAGCCGCCCCAAGTCTACCTCGCGACCGTCATTGGACAGCTCACCCTGGGAGACGATCTCAACTACGGCGTGGAGTTCCTGCAGCGCTATCGCACGGTGGACTCCAAATTGATCGACGGCGGCGCGGCCAGTTTTATCTCGCGGACCTCCCTGCGGGACGCCATCGGCGATGTGCGCGACAATCTCCTCATCCGCGGGGCTGAAGCGGTGGCCCCGGGCTTGAATGTCTACGGTCAATTTGGCGAATCGCTCGATGTCTTTGTCAATGCCTTGGAGTCGACCTCCAAGTTCAAGGTGCTCTCGCGGCCATCGATTTACGCGGCGAATAACAAAAAGGCCGTGATCACCTCCGGGCAGCGGATCCCGGTGCCCACGAGTACTGTGTCCGATCTGGAAGACGATTCGACCAATGTGCGGACCAATATCGAATTCCAAGACGTCGTGCTCAAGCTGGAGGTGGTCCCCTTGATCAACAGTGATCGGGAAGTCACGCTGACCATTGCTCAGGTCAACGATACCGTGGTGGGGGAACAGCGCGTGGCGGACAACACCGTGCCCATCATTGGGACGGAGAAACTCACGACCACGGTGACCATTCCCAACCGGAAGACCGTCGTGCTCGGAGGTCTCATCACCGAGAGCGAGGACAAGACGGATGACGGGATTCCACTAGTTAGCAAGATCCCCCTGATCGGACATGCCTTCAAGAGTTCCAAATCAAACAAGTCGCGCAAGGAGCTCATCGTCTTCATCCAGCCGACCGTGGTGGAGAACAATCGGGAATTGGGGCTTGCCAGTTACTCCGAGGATTTGCGCACCGATGTGGGCGAGGAGGCGGCAGCTGTTTTTCCCGAAGCCGAAGAGGTGGTACGAAAGCATGAGACAAAGGAATCGCGCAAGCGCAGCGCCAGCAAGCAGCGGTCGGGCGGGAAGGAACTCAAGCGATGGACCTGGCGATCGCTCATTCCCAAGAGCCGGCGCCGCCAGACGGCGCAACTTGCGAAGCCCTAACTAGGGCTCGCGGATCGGAGTGTGGATACGGGGAGGCGGCACCTTGGGATCAAACCGCCTTTCCCCTTGCCTTTGATGGGCATCGGAACGATACCAGCGGGACCCACCTCCTTTTCTATTCATGCCAGAAATCGACGACATTCGCATCGCGGAAATCCACTCGCTCATTGCGCCCACCGTTCTCATGGAAGAGCTTCCTGTGCAGGAGCGCCACAAGACTTTCGTCTCGAGCGCCCGGTTGGCCGCGGAATCCATCATGGCGGGGAAAGACCGGCGCTTGCTCGTCGTCGTCGGGCCCTGTTCGATTCATGATCGTGGGCAAGCTCTGGAGTATGCCGACCGCTTGAAACCTCTCGTTGACCGTTATCGGGACCAGCTTCACATCGTCATGCGCGTTTATTTTGAGAAACCGCGGACGACGGTCGGATGGAAGGGCTTCATCAACGACCCTGGTCTCGATGGCAGTTTCGATATCAACCGCGGTCTGCACTTGGCGCGGACGCTTCTCCTGGAGCTGGCCGACCGCGAGGTGGCCGCGGGGACGGAGTTTCTCGACACCATCATCCCGCAGTATGTGGCCGACTTGGTGACCTGGGGAGCCATCGGCGCGCGCACCACCGAGAGTCAGGTGCATCGGGAACTCGCCTCGGGTCTTTCGATGCCCGTTGGTTTCAAGAATGGGACAGACGGCAATATCAAAATTGCGATCGATGCCATCGGTGCGGCTCAACGACCGCATGCTTTCCTTAGCGTGACCAAACAGGGCGTGTCCGCCATCGTCCGCACCATGGGCAACCCAAGTTGCCATGTCATTCTACGAGGATCGACCCGGGGAACTAACTACGACAGTGCGTCGATTCGGGAAGTTTCTGGAAAATTGGCGGATGCCGGATTGCCGACCGGTGTGATGGTCGACTGCAGTCATGGGAACAGTTTCAAGGACTACCGAAACCAGCCCAAAGTCGTCCAGAGTCTAGCGGAGCAGCTTCGAGCGGGGGAGAAAGACGTGCGGGGCATCATGCTTGAGAGTCATCTTGTGGAGGGCGCACAGAAGGTGGTGGATGGAGAAGAACTCGTTTACGGTCAAAGTATTACCGACCAATGTATCTCGTGGGAAACGACTGAGGAAGTGTTGACGGAGTTGGCCCGGGCAGTGGACGGAGGGGCTTAGGTTCGGTGCATCCCTTGGAGGGGTGGGGCATGCGCGGAAAATATGAAAGAAAAGTTATTAATTGAGGCTTGTTTTGTGTTGTAATTATATTATTTATTGAAATAACCTTAAATTATGAAGCAAGCTCTCCTCACCACGACATTTGTAGCGGCCTTGTGGCTCATCGCGGTGGCTTCCTACACGATTTTCGAATGCCGCATGGAGTATAGCGGGGCCAATCCAATTTCGACCTTTGATTTTCGTGCCGAACTCGTGAAAGCCCTCAATGTGGGCTTTCCCCTCTCGGTAGGCTGTCTCCTCTTTCTCCTGAAAACCAACCAGACCGATCCGGTGCGTCCCGAAGTGTTCCGCCTTTGCCTCATTACCTGCGTTTTGGGTGTGTTCCTCAGCTTCAAGGCGAAGAACGCTGCCTTTCCGGACCCGAGTGACCCGGTGATCGCGGAGGGCATCTGGTGGCTACCCTCTCCGGGTTTGGAAGTGAGCGACTACTAGCAGCTCCGGCGTCCTGCTCGTGATCGAGAGGTGAGACGCCTCCGTTCACCTTTTCTTTCTTGGACCGGTCCGTCTCACGGCACTTGCGAGAACCGGCATCGCTGTCAGGTTGTCGGCGAGCCCGCCTTTGGACTAGACCATGCCCCCAGTGTCACGGACGAGAGAACGCCTCGATCAGTATTTGGTACGCCAGCGTCTGGCCGCGTCGCGCGAGCAGGCAAAGCGACTGATTCTTGCTGGTGAAGTCAAGGTGGGTACGGCCGTGTGGGACAAGCCCAGCAGTATGGTGCCGATCGATGCCACGGTCACCCTGAAGGAGAAACCGCGCTATGTCGGTCGCGGCGGTCTGAAACTGGAGGCAGCTCTGGAAACGTTCGACTTGCCGGTGCGGGGAAAAGTCTGCTTTGACGCGGGTGCCTCGACCGGTGGTTTCACGGATTGCCTTCTGCAACGCGGGGCCTCCAAGGTGTATGCCTTCGACGTCGGGACCA
>JANQJH010000073.1 GCA_028281705.1 Verrucomicrobiales bacterium | reverse complement strand
TGGCGGGCCATTGGGCCTTGCGATGGAGCCCGCCCCAATGGCGCGTGTTGCTGTGGCGTGCTACCTTGGTGGGAATCGTCGTTGCCGTTCTCAGTTCTGCGGCCGTTCCGGCATGGGAGATTGGCCTGCCGAGAAGTCCGAGTGAACCAGCCACGCCAAATCTGGAGACCGTTTCCGCAGCGCCTCAAACAACTCTCTCCGATCCGTCGGCGGCACCGTTTCTGCCCGCTGATGTTCCTGTGGGCGCCACGGCGGCGTCGGTCGAAGGTATCGCTGACAGAGCGAGTGCTGCTTCGGTGGCTCTCTCTGTCTGGCTCATGGTCGCGGTCTTGCTTTTGGCGCTCTGGACACGCAGCTACGTGGCTCTGGCAAGACTACGACGCGGTGCCGAACCGGCATCCGGGGAGTTGGCGGCGCTTGCCGGAAGGATCGCGGAGGAAATGCGTTTTTCCGGCAAGCCCGAAGTACTCGTTTCCGATGAAATCCGGAGTCCCTGCTCTGTGTCTGTGCTGAAGCCCGTCATCCTCGTGCCGAACCCGGACGATCCTGACATGGAGGCGATTCTCGCCCACGAGATTGCCCATCTTCGTTCGCGGGATCTGTCATGGATTTGGCTGATGGACTGGCTCGTGGCGGTGTTCTGGTTCCACCCGCTGTGCTGGCTGATGCGTCGTGAACATCTATTCGCTTGCGAGGCTACCAGCGATGCCGCGGCCGCGGGGTCGATGGGAGATCGCGAGAGTTACTCCGCGGCGCTGGCAAGGATCGCTGTCGCCGTTTGCGGCAACCGTCCCGTAGGCGCGTTGAGCATGGCGCGGTCTTCGGACGTCATGAGACGGCTTCGTTTGTTGAGGCGCCCACAGTGGGACAGCCAGATGCCCCGTTGGAAGACATGGATCGCCATGTCTCTCGCCGCGACCATGGCCCTGGCGATGGGCGCGATGCAGTTCGCACTGGCAGACGAAGAGAAACCGGAGCCGCACAGCGCCGAACCGATCGTCGGCGTTTGGCAGGATGACAGGGGAGGGTGGCACCGCTTCGCGCCCAACGGCTGGTACATCGAGTTGAGAGGAGATGTCCGAACCTTCGAAGACTGGTCTCCATATCTTGAGAGTCAGGACCGCTGGCGCGCCGGGAACTCGGCGATTCGACGGCATGGTGCGAACGCGCTGCTCATGCGTCGCGAAGGTCCCCTGCGGGAACTCGTCCTCACAAGGGGCGATCTGCCAACCGAAGAGGTTCGAAGTCAGTTGGCCAGCGAATCATCTGAAGACCAAGAGGAGCGCAAACGGTTGCAGGGCATCTGGGTGGCCCGAAAAGGCGAGTACGGTGTGGGTCCCTACGAAACGTGGGTCCGCTTTGCCGACGATGGTTCGTTTACCAAGGTGCACTGGAGTGACGAAGGGTTCCGGCCCATACGCGGTTCCGTACCGCCATTTCGTTTGGCGCGCTTCCGCGATTCCTGGACCTTGAACAATAGGCTTCTCGATGGGTTGGGGGCATCTCTGACATGGCGCGACGATCGTTCGTTCATCGCGCAACTGAAGAGCTACGACGACTCGGGGATCTGGGACGGCAAGGTCGTCTACGAACGAGCTGGCGACCAGATTCCCGAAGAGGTGCGGGACTTGCTTCTGGCGGAACCCAACGAGGCGCACCGAAGAGCGTTGCGTGGATCGTGGATCTCCGAAACGGATGGCGGGAGCGTCCTGACCTTCAATAGCGACGGCACGTGGCGAACGGATGATGGTGGTCAGCGAAGGTTCGGCCGCTGGGAGGTCACCGATCGCTTCGTCATCATGGATGGCTATCGCATTCATCGAATCTTGCGTCTCGGACCGGACGTCTATCGCTATCATGTGATTCCGGCCAGCAAGGCGAACCAACAGAAGCCGCCCACCGAAGTCAGGCTGGTCAGGTGGATGTTCCGAGGGGAGGCCGCCGGAGAGACACCGACTGCGAAACTTCTCATGGACGAAGATCCCGGCAAATCCTTCCGAGGTTTGGACCTGACAAAAGCCCCATCGACGACGAAGTCTGCCGAACTCCCCGAGATCTGGGAAGCCCGGCCAGCGGGATCAGAGAGTTACCACATCCGGAGGGACGTGATCGCCTACCTGTCCGGTTTTGCGGGCAGCGTCTACTTCGTCCCGGCATCCGACCGCTACTACGTGCAGAGCGATCCGATCGCCTCCAGCACCATGACCTTCTACGGCCCGTTCCAAGGCAATCCCTTCGAAACGCTCAAACTGGCCGACGACATCGCGAAAGAGGCCCAACAGAGCAAGGACGCCGAGCTCGCCGAACGCGCGAAGGAGCTCGTCGACCGCTTCGCGGCAAGCGGGCACGAAGGATTGGAGCGCATCGCGCGAGAGATCCGTGCCCGTTGGCGTGTCACACCCGGGATCGGGGACCCGCGATAGTTCCGCGCGCTTCCGTTCAGCAAACCGCCTCGCTGCCCATTCTCCGTAGTCCCTGCCCACACTTTTCGCCCTTCCCACGTGCGCAGCGGTTTGCTTCGATCGAAATCGGAGGTCAATCACTGCAATCAACCGTGGACAAAGTAGAACTATTGGTAGAACTTCGCCCCTGGACTCCACTCCAGTTTTCGTAAGCCGCTCATTTCCAACAGTCCCCGTAGTTCAACGGATAGAACAAGGGTTTCCTAAACCTTAGATAGTGGTTCGATTCCACTCGGGGATGCCAGCTGCAAATGCCTTATGATCAAGAGTTATTGCGAGCGGAGGCTACTTCAGAGCAAGATACGGCCACGACCCCGATTGAGAACCGATGGCTGTGAGATCAAGGATCGGAAAACAGCTCTTGCCAGGCATTCCTAACTTCGAGGCTCTTGTCGAACTGTTTCTGGACTTCGTCTGGGACGCGATCCAACGCCTTCAGAGCCTCTCGAGCCGCCGCTGGATCCTGTTGAGCCCAGCCTTCCATGACCAAGGATTGCATCGCGAGAAGGCGATCGGAATCGGATGACTGGTTGGCAAGATCCCACGCTCTGTCGCCGGCCCTCACGGCGTTGCTTCGAATGAACGCTTCCGTCGCGAGCTGGCGTCCTCGTCCCGGTTCGAAGTGTGCGATCCAGCGTTGTGCGCCGGCGAGGTCATAGCGACTCCATGCATCTACCAGATTACCATAGGCATAATCTTGGCTTTCGCCAGGTGGCATTTCGAGAACCCAGGCCGCTGCCTTCTGCGGATCCTGCCGAGTCATGGTTGCCACGGTCCTCTGAAGACCGTCCGCTTTGGCTGTCGATTCAGGAAGATGTCTCGACAACTTCTATGCTTGCTCAGGACGAGTCCAACCATAGTGCTCCAACACTTTCCCGACCGAATCGCCTAACAATTTGGGATACGCCTCCACCAAGGCACCGGCTTCGACGGGCGTCATCTCAATGAGCACAGCACTCAGATCAAGGTCGACGCCTCGTATCAGCGACCGGACACTCTAGCACTGCTCCCTCCGATCGTTCACATCCGGGCCTCACGCAGACGATGTTTCAATCAGAATTCCCACGCCTTCGGCTATTCGCTTCTCAACGCCTCCATTGGATCTATTCGGCTGGCACGCATGGCCGGCAGAAGGCATGCAAGGAGAGTAACTACAATCATGATGATGAATGTGATGGCAAGCGTTGCCGAGTGCACTGGCGGGACTTCGAATAAGATGCTCTGCATGACCCGGCCAGCAGCCCAGGCGCCTATGAGTCCGAGCACGCCACCCGCCACAAGCAGTCGTAGGCCGATGGAGAGAAACTGACGCCCGATCTGTTGCCGAAGCGCTCCAAGGGCTAAACGCACACCGATTTCGCGCCTTCGTTGGGCGACGGCGTAGGCGACGGCACCATAAATGCCAGTGGATGCAAGCAGCAACGCCACCGCCGCGAAAACGACGGCTAGAACGGCAGGTGAACGTCGCGTTATCAGGCTGTCGTCGATGCGGGATTTCATGGTCCTGAAGTTGTCCATGGGTAGAACGGGATCGAGCTGTCTGACCAGTCGTTGAACCGTAGGCGCCAATGAGGCGGGGTTAACTGCTGTGCGGAGAATCACTTGAAGTTTAATCGAATGCGTAAGCGGAACGTAGATGGCCCCGAGATGTTTGGTTTCAGCAAGATCGGTGTGCTTCACATTTCCCACAATGCCGACGACGGTGAATGCCGATGTTTCCACAAAGGATGACCCCACTGGACCGAAAATCTTCTTGTCGATCTCTGAATAGGCGGTGGTCGAGAAACGGCTACCGATCGCATTGCCGTCAGGCCAATGCTGCCGTGCGAGCGTCTCGTCGATGACGGCGACACGGGGTGGTTCGGCCATATCGGAGTCTCTGATAAAGCGGCCCTGGAGGAGCGGGATCTTCATCGCTCTCTCGTAGTCGGGGGTAACCGCGGAGTAGTAATGGGCGCGGAGGCTATCGCCTGAACGAGGGTCGACGCCTTCCGGGAAGATGGTTTTCGATATCGAGCCATCGGGCGTAAAGGGCAAGCCGCTCGAAACGGCGGCGTGGGTCACGCCCGGAAGTGGCCGGAGTTGATCCAGTAGTCGACGAATGAAGGACAGCCTCGATGAAGTATCCGGATAACTGTCAAATGGCAGAACGAGTTGGGCCGTGAGGACTTGCTCGGACTCAAAACCCGGTGGTTCCTCAAGTGTCCTTTTGAGGCATACTGCCAGCAAGCCCGCTCCACAGAGAAGTACGACTGCGATTGAAATCTGGGCGACAATGAAACTGTGGCGCAGGTGCTGCACATGCCTGCTGACGGTTCCACCCCGCGTCTCGCTTTGTAGGTGAGCACCCGTCTTGTCACGTAAATTGAGCCAGATGATTGGGAGTGCGAGGCAAATGCCAAGGACGACAGACGCAATCGCCGATGCGATGGCAACTCGGCCATCAAAGGCGATTTGCGATCCTAACGGAAGTAATTCCGTACCCAGAACCTTGGTCAGCCGGATGCCGACAGCGCCCAGCATCATCCCGAGTGCTCCTCCAGTGAGCGATAGCACGATGGTCTCGACTAGCGTATTGCTGGTGACTTGCCACCAACTTGCGCCCAGTGCCTTGCGGACGGCGATCTCTTCCGTGCGTCCACTGGCTCGAATCAATAACAAGCCAGCGAGGTTCACCGCGCCGACCAGTAGCAGACACAACACCCCTCCTTGAACAAGCAGCAGTACGGGCTTCATCGTGCGAACATGATCCTCGTGTAAGGAAGCAACGGTGGTGTGATAGTCGCTATCTTTTATGGTTTGAGCGATGGGGTCATCGGACAGTTGCTGTGCGTTGAGCGCATCCAATTGCGCCTGCGCGTCGGCGATCGACCTGTTTGGCGCGAGCCGGGCAATCATTTGGCCATCATGGGCATGCCGGTTATCGGGCAGACGCTTCGAACGGTAATGAGAAAGTTGGTCGTAGATTTCGGCTTTGGAAGAAAGGTAGCGGAAGTCTGGAGGTAACACACCGCGAACGACCCGGTCGAAGGTGTGCATCTTGAAAGTCTTCCCCAGGACATTGGGGTCCGCGTCAAAATGATTGCGCCAGAAACGATCGGTGATGATGAGGCCCTCTCCGGATTTGTAATCCAGTGAGGCCTCGGTGTACCCCTGACCCATGGCTAACCGAACGCCTAGAGTTCGGAAAAACTCGGGAGTTCCCGGATCCAATAGAGAGACTCTTCCATTGGTACCTGTTCGGGCATGCTCTCGCTTGCTCCATGTTTCCCCAATCCTAACTGGTTGATTGGCGCCATCGGCACGGCTCGGAGTGCCCCGGAAGATCGACGTGCGCAAGCACGCAAGAGCGGCAGGCGAATTCTCCCACGCTTTCGAAGTAGCCTCCGCTTGTCATGGCCGAGTTGATTCTCGGGCTGAGCAGCCGGTTTGAAATTATGTCTGACAGAAGCACCTGTTTCCTCCTCGCCCAACAACGACTCTCTTCTTATCTTCCAACATGAACATCGCCACTGGTCCGATCTCCTAAACCACCAAACGCCCCTCGGATTGTAGCCAGCATCTCGTCTATCTGATATGGCTTTTGAACAAACCCCTCAGGCCGAAATCCGGCCTCCCTGGCGAACGCGTCGAGATCAACGAGATACCCACTACAGATGACCACTGGAAGGTCCGGATAGATGCTCTTGATCCTGTGAAATGCTTCATTGCCCGACATCTTCGGCATCGTTAGGTCCATGAGGACCAGATCGAGTTCGAAACGTTTGCTCACGACGGTTTCCAGTGCGTCCTGACCATCCTGAGCCGTTTCGACGTGATAGCCGTAGTGGCGCAGCACTCCACGCGCCACTGTCCGAACCGTGGTCTCGTCATCAACTACAAGTACACGCTCATTTCCTCGAAAATCTCTGTCTGTAGCCGCGTTCTTCTGTTCCTCTCTTGCTTCACTCTCCTTGGTTCGGGGCAAGTAGATACTGAAGCACGTGCCGATGCCTTCCTGGGATGTGCACTCAATCCTGCCTTCGTGCTGCTTAATAATTCCATGGGACATTGCCAATCCGAGCCCAGTTCCCTTCCCTGGATTCTTGGTGGTAAAAAACGGCTCAAAAATTTTTGCCCTGACTTCCTCGGACATGCCGGAACCATTGTCTCGAATCGTGATGGCAACGAAATCTCCATCATCACGGTCGCGGTGGTTTCGCGTGCAAATGGTGATCCGGCCTTTTCCCTCAGGCATCGCGTCCCTGGCGTTCACGCATAGATTCAACAAGACTTGTTCAAGGTGCGTACTATCCACTTTGACCAGCCAAAGATCGTCTGCTAGCTCTTTCTCCAGTTCGATTGTCTTATCGAAGGAGTGTTTGAGAAGCTCAAATAGCTGCGAAACAACATCATTAACATTCTTGGCTTCCAATCGAAGCGTGCTTTGTCGAGAGAATCCGAGCATCTGTCTAACGAGTTCGGCGGCGCGAGCAGCAGCCGATTCCGCAGCAATGATGTAGTGTGAGATCTTCGATGTTCCTTTGCATTCATCGAGTTTGAACATCGCGATGTTCCCCGTAATGACTGCCAAGAGATTGTTGAAGTCGTGAGCAATTCCTCCGGCCAAACGACCCACTGCTTCCATCTTCTGTGCCTGGACAAGCTGTTCTTTCTGAAGTTCAAAAGAATCCGTCTTACGTTCGAGCAATTCCGACTGCGTTTGAGCGCGCCGTTGAAGCGTCACAAGTGACTCTCTTTGCGACCGGATGCGGCATCGGAGCGTCACGATCCACAGTCCGCAGACAAGTCCACCAGCAATCAGGGTGAGAATCGTCGACTCAAGCCGATCATGGTTCCAGAAGGGATAATTGCTGTGCACGCTAATGCCATTAGCGTCGGGAACGAGTAACGAAAACGTCTCGAGCTTGCCTGGCTCTTCGCGACTGACATCACATACGCCAGTAAGCTCTACTTCCTTAGACCGATCCAAGAGAGCCGCTAGGCCGGCATTTTCAAGAATAGTTGCATAGTAAGTAACACCGTTGCGCGTCAACCTCATCTCCGTCGAGTTTCGCATCTTAATCGCCTCGCGGAGAATACCGGAAACTTGAACGAAACGGTTGGACGGAGCTTCTTTCAAGATCTGCTCTGGCTCCAGTTTCAAGGGCGCGGGTGGCGCTCCAGTTCCGGTTTTTCGGACCAGCACAGCCGTAAGTTCCTCTGGAAAGCCACTGTCCTTCCTCAAGGCGATTACTTTGACGAAATCACCTTGGCTTACGTCGGTATCAGCCGGCGCCAAAATCTTCACGCCTCCAGTCTCGTCCTCAACAAAAATCGTGCGTTTCCCCACTCGCAATGTCACTTGGCCGGTGAAGGCAACGATTGCGCTACGGCGAGTACTTCTTGATATTGCTTCCTTCACACTGGCAATCTTCTCGCCGTCACCTAGACGAGAGTTTTCGTCGATCGGCAGGACAGCTACTTGTGAGTCCCCCTGTACCAGGATTTCAAGTGCCCAGATCCCGAGGTCCGGTTCTTTGAGACAGTGCGCCTGGCCTCGAACCCGGATATAGGTGCCAAGCGCTTCACGCGTCTGTAGCTCCGGAATGGGCTCGGCCGGAAGGACCTTGACCAAATGCTCTGCAACAGCGAGCACGAATCCGGTACGAGTGCCATACTGGTAGTGATCGGCAACGAGCCCGCGAAGCTCAATCCAACGGGCGTCCAATGTTTCCAAATCTCCCAGATCAGAAGAGTCTATTAATTGAGGTTCCGATACCCCTTCTTCCGGCGGCGATAGGCTCTCAAACCGGGCATTTCCAATGATTGGTAGGATGTCTCCAATTCGAACTTCCCCGTGAACGCGCACTCGGTCCCCAAACTGGAGCTTTTTTACTTCTGTGAAGGGGGCAGATACGTAGATTCCCCTCGTGCCCTCGGTCAGGAAGAGTGGGCCCCAACGGTGGTCAACATAGGTGACGGTCCCGACCGCATTCACCTGCGGGTTGGTTGCCGCCTCTTCGTTCGAAAGCTCGAGCACGGATGCAATCGAGTGAAGGGTATCGTGGGCTTCCTGTTCAGGGCGTACGCCGACGACATCGCTCATCAACAGGAGCGACAAGAGGCAGCTTACCCGAAAGACACTTCTCATGAGGCACATTCGATGATTATGAAAAATATACAAACATTAGTTATTGATATAATTTATAATTATACTAATGCTGTATTCTCGAACCATCCCAAGATCCCGGATCTAGTAGAAATTGAGATAGAGTTCCGGAACTCCTGTTCCAATGTGCCCAGGCTTAATTATAGTTAAAGGTCCGATCTGGTCGACGGGCAGAAGTGAGCGCCTCTGCTAAGCCGGGTATTCCGGTTCGTCAGAGTTCTCAATAGGCGGCTAAACACTCTAGTTGCGATCAGCAACACGAAGTGTATCTCGATCCTCTCGATCAGAGGAATCGCCTCGTCAATCGTCAACAACGAGGGACGTCATTCTCGCCTATCGGGGTCGGAGTGGCGCTACCTCTATCGGACCTGGCGTCAATCTTATTGATGGCATAAGACACCGCACCTTGTGTCCGATTCAAGGCACGTCCAATAACGACGTGCTCATACCCCTGATTTCGTGCCTCCTGCATTGCTTCAGCGCGTGCCTGGACAACTGATCCGGTGCGTTTTCGGCTTCGAATGTCCTTGAGAGCAATACCGCGACGCTCAGCGACACGTCTCGCAATCTGCAGCACATGTTCTATCTGGGCGTCCTCCTGATCATTCAATCTCTTGGCAGTCCAACCTCGCCAGGCTACTCCACGCCCGGCCGAATGATAGAGCTTCCTCTCAGCTTCGCAATGCGCTATTCCGGTGCGATCGATCGACCAGTTCGCGGAGCCTTCCGGAAAGAGACCCGCATGCTTGCGGACTAACTCCCGTAGATTTGGACCTTCGATCACTCTCCCCTCAGGGGATACCAGCCGCCACTTTCTTCTGACGCCCCTCATCTCGGCTCTACGACACGACGCTGTACTACCAGCTCGTCCATCGAGCCGGTAGGGCTTGACTGGAAACTTAAGTGTGGCTCTTGACTTGCCCAATTGCCAACGCTGATGTGCAATCCAAGCCGCGCTCTTCCCGGTCTCCAGGGCGAGCTGGCGGTTGGGCTTCCGCCAATCCAGGCGCTCCCAACGATCCTTGGTCCATCTCGACATCGAGTCTTCAGCAAGCATTACACACCGCCATCACACAGCCTACCCCGTCGCCGCTCGGTACTCCGAACGTCTCCTCAATGACTTAATCGCGAGTTCTTCATCTAGGTAACGCCACAAATTCATTTTTTTCATGGGTCGACTCCCTGAGGCCTATAGGAACAGGGCATGGCAGAAACTCCCCGTCCTTCTTACCGTTGTCACGACCGTGCTTTGGCTTGTCATTTGTTGGCGGGCCATGCGAGCCCACGAGAAAATGGCGCTCAATATGACCCGCTATGTCGGTGCGGCGCTGGCCCCGCCGCCCACTGAGTTTCGCATTCAGAACGCCCAGACGAACCGGCTCTACAAGGAGTTCCTCGCCCATGATCCCGCGGCGGCGGAATTGCCGGCCAAGGAGCGGCATGAAATTTTCGGGAGTGGCATGCGGAGGGGACCAGGGTGAGGGGTCGTAAAGTGGGACTGTGAGGAGAGACGGTCAGTCAGGATCGGGAGCGGATTGAGGCGGACGGTGGTGTCTTTTCATCCGGGAAGGATGGGGGGGAAACCAGGCATTGTGTCATCGACAGGCGGCGTTCGGCTTGGCTAATTTGGGGCATGAATTACGCACGATTTCGATTCCTTCTCGCGGCCGGGCTGTTTTTCGTTGGTGGGACAGCCCTTCACGCTCAGAACTTTGATGATGAGTTCGATGGCGGGGATATCAATGATCGCTGGCTGGTGCAGCGGAACGCGGTGGGGAGCACGGAGATCGCTCAGGAGGATGGCGAGGCTGTGGTCACGACCTCGGGGACCAACGCCAATGGCGGACTGGCCAGTGTGGCCTCTTTTGATCCTCTGACGGACGGGATCCATGTGCAGTTTGTCATCAGCGAGATCGTGGGAGCGCCGAATGCCAATGGCTTTCTCGTGGGGGTGGTGGATGACAACGAGGTCTTCCATCGCAACACGAACAATTTTGGGATCGCCGCCTTTGGCCAGGAACCACGGACCTTCAGTTCGGACGGGTTCAGCTTGATCGCCGGGGATCAGAACGGTTCGAGCGAGTCCGATTTCATCCTGGATGAAGGTGAGGCGGTGGACATGGAGTCCTTTCAAGATGGGTTCACCGTCACGTTGGCTGCGGATGAGGCGGGATGGTCGTATCTCATCGAAGGGCTGCAAGACGAGGACGGGAACGATCAGATTTACGAAAACACGGGGACGTGGGCCGATGCGGGAACGACGTTTGAGGAGATCTTCGGTCAGGACCAGGAATGGCATGTGCTCACGGCCAACCAGTCTCCGGGGGAAAAGATCACGAAGTTCGACCGGATCACTCTGGGAGATCCCAAGCCGGCAAGCGACCCCGACGTCCGGGTGACGTCGCGGCTTGCGTTAGGGCAGCTGCCTTCCTTTCCCCAGGTGCATGAATCGAGCCTAACGATTCGCAATGCGGGGGACACCCAGGATCTGGAGATTTCGGGGATCGAGATTGGCGGGGTGGACGGCGATCACTTCACGGTCGCTCCGGAGCAGTTCCCGCTGAGCATTGCCGCCGGAGAAACGGGTGAGGTGGCGTTCTCCGTGGATAACCTGGGCGAGACGGGCGGGTTTCTCTCAACCTTCACGGTGGTGAGCAATGACCCTGCCCCTGAGGAAGATGCCAGGGTGGTGGTGGAGGTCACGGCGAGTGTGATCAATCTACTCGGCCCGACGGCTCATTTTAACCTCGATGACGCGGAGGGGACGGAGATGCGGGACGTCACGGGCTTTGATCGTCATGGGACGTACGGGGAAGGGGTGGTTCTCGGGGCACCGGGCCTGGCCGATGACGGGGGCACGGCAATCACGGTGGGCGATGGCGCTTCGGCAAGTGTGAGTGGAAGAGCGTTTGATGAGGGCACGTTTGATGCCTTTTCGGTCTCGCTCTGGTTCGAGGCCGAGACCGTCGGCGGACTGGGAACGTTGTTCGGGCTGGGCTTCGTGGAGGAGAGCCCGGCCTTTGCTCTCTTGTTGGCCGAGGGCGAATTGAGTTGGTTCGTCGAAGAGGCGGTGGAATTCGCTGCACCCGGAGTGGTGGCCGGTCAGGCGCACCACGCGGCGGTGACCTATGGCGCCGATGGCGTTGTGATCTATCTCGATGGGGTCGAGGTGGCGCGGCAAGAGGGCCAGGCGACCTTTGACGTGGACCCCACGGCGCCCTTTCACATCGGTTCCTTTGGCGCTTTGGGATACACAGGTGTCATTGATGACGTGCAGATCTATGATCGCGTCTTGAGTGCGGAAGACGTGGCCTCCTTGCACGATCCGCCCGACGTCATTGTGGATCCCGTGCCGGTCGATAGCGACGGCGATGGCTTGAGCGATGAGGATGAGGTGGCGACACACGGCACAGATCCTCTGATCGCAGACACGGACGGCGACGGGCTTCTCGACGGCGCGGAGTTGGATGCGGGGAGCGATCCCCTGGCGTTGGACCCCGACGAGGGAGGGACCTGGGATGGGGTTGAAGTGGCTCAGGGGACGGATCCGACCAATGGCAATGATGACGCGCCGGTGTGGACAGTGCGGACCTTGAAATCGAGGACGAGCCTAACCACGATCGCCCATGTGGAAGCTCTCATTGCGGATGGCTCCTTCTCGGAAGAGCTCCTGCGGCAACACGAGTTGATCAATTTCGTCGGCACGGGTGGGGCGGGCAATTTTGAAGATGATCTGCCCTTCGACAATATCGAGGAGGTGGACGCGACGAATGTCGACGACTTCGCTGTCATTGCGACGACGGAGATCTTTATCGAGGAGAGCGGGATCTACACCTTCGGGTTCGCCTCGGATGACGGTGGCCGGTTGCGTGTGGACGGCGTGGTGGCGGCGATCTTTGATGGGACGCGGGGTGTGGGGGATTCGTTAGGAGCGATTTCGTTGGCTCCCGGATTTCACACGGTGGAGATTCTGATGTTTGAACGGGGTGGCGGGTCTTCTCTCGAGGTCTATTGGGATCCGGCGCCGGGAGATTCGTCGGGGAGCTTTGATGGGGGGCGGCATGTGCTGCTCGCCGGGGCCGGCGTGGCGCGGGAGGACAGCGATGGTGATGATCTGGATGACCACTGGGAGCGGGCTGTCTTTGGCGACCTGGCGCAGGATGGCACGGGGGACGCCGATGGGGACGGCCTCACCGATGCGGGGGAACACGAGGCCCTCACCGATCCCAATGCGGCCGACACCGATGCCGATGGCTTGAACGATGGCGCGGAAGTGAACGATTGGCAGACAGACCCCTTGGTGGCCGATACGGATGGGGATCGCCGGGTGGATGGGGAGGAAGTGAACGGTGATCCGATGACGGACCCACTGGATGGAGATAGCGATGATGATGGCTTTGGGGACGGCTTCGAAGTGGAGCAGACATCCGATCCCAATGACGGGGCGAGCTTGCCGGCGGATCGGTTAGGCGAGCCGGACGAATCCTGGCATGTGCTCGAAGCCCTCCCGACCTTCAATGGGTATCGCGGCGGTGAGGACGGCGCCGATGTGACCTTCCGCCTTTTTATCGATTTTGAGCCGACCGATGTGACGGAAGACGAGCGTGAGATCCTGTGGGAATCCGGCGGTGGAACGGTGGGATTTTCGCTGGTGTATGAAACGGGCAACCGGCTCGTGCTGCGCGCGGCGGGAAATGGAGGCAACAGCGTGGCCACGGTGGAGCATGTCCTGACCGCGGACGAGTTGGGGGCGGGAGAGGTGTCCGTTGTCTGGACCTTTGACGTGGACAACGGTGACCCTGCGCTCGGGCAAACCATCGCGCTTTACGTCGATGACCTGCTCGTGGGGTCGGATAGCCAAGACATGGATCCGGATTGGACGGGCAGCAATGCGGCTTCCTTTGGAGTCGGCAGTACCAGCTTTGCCGCGGGCGGCGGCAACACGGCCTTGAACAACGGCGTCGACTTTCGATCGGGCACGATCAATCTGGAGCGAGGGCTGCAGTATTTTACGGGGAAGCTCTTTGTCCCGAGATCGAACGGCGACGTCGATCCCCCGCAAGCTTTGCCGTCCATCGAGGCGCTTGTTAGGACGAATGCGGCCGTGCGGATGGATGTGCGCGGGGAAAGCGGGACAGGGGTGGATGTGGAATACTCACCCGACCTGGAGGCCGGTTCGTGGACGAAGGTGGCTTCGGAGACGATTGGCGGTGACGGGACGCTCGCGGTGGAAGATTCCGATGCCGATCGCGTGGGGCGTCCGCAGGGTTATTACCGTTTGGTTCTGCCCTGAGCCGCCCACCCGGGATTCAGGTTTCGGGAAGTGAGAGTTCGTGGTAAGACGGTTTCATGTCACGGTTCCTATTCCGTTCTGTTGTCCTGCACGCGGCCCTCATGGTGAGCGCACTCTCAGAGCAGTCTTCTTCACCGAATAGCCCTGACCAGGAGTTCGCCTGGACGCTTCGGACGCGACCTCAGGAGGCGTCGAGTTTTCAAGACAGGCGTTGGAAGGCGGCGCGGACGGCGTTCATCGTTTGTGACATGTGGGACTATCACCACAGCGTGAATGCCGTGCGGCGCCTGCGCGAGTTTGCCCCGAGGCTGGACGCCGTCTTGGCTGAGGCCCGCGATCGAGGGGCGACGATCATTCACTCGCCGAGTGACTGCATGGCCTTTTATGCCGATCATCCGGCTCGCGTGCGCGCCTTGGCGATTGCAAAGACGAGTTCGGCGCCCGAGGGCGTGGCGGATTGGTGTCACCGGATCCCGGAAGAGGAGAAAGCGACCTATCCGATCGACCAATCCAATGGAGGCGAGGACGATGATCTCCAGGAGCATGCGCAGTGGGCCGCCTACCTGAAATCCATCGGGCGCAATCCCGGCACGCCGTGGAAACGCCAAACGGATTTGTTAAGCATCGATGCCGAAAGTGATTTTGTTTGTGCCGAGGGCGACGTCGTGTGGAACGTGCTGGATTCCAGAGGAATCGATCACGTGGTGCTCGTGGGTGTGCACACGAACATGTGCGTGCTTGGCCGGCCGTTCGGTCTCCGTCAAATGAAGCGAGGCGGCAAGGATGTGATCCTCATGCGTGACATGACGGATGTGATGTACGAGCCCAATAGTTGGCCTTATGTGAGTCATTTCACCGGGATCGATCTCGTCATCGAGCACATCGAACGCTTCGTTTGCCCCACGGTGACGAGTGATCAAGTTCTCGGCGGGAAGCCATTTCGTTTTCGCAATGATCGTCGTCCCACAGTGGCCATTTTGAGTGGGTCTCAGGCGGCCGGGGTGCGGGAGATGAAGGAACGGCTCGAGGAGGATTTCCGGGTGCAGCTGGTGTCGGGGGTCGGACCGGATCTTGACCAAGCGGATGTTCTTTTGCTCACCAAAGGGTCCAAGACGGCTCTGATCCCGAGCTTCGAGGCGACTGGGCGTCCCCTGGTGGGTCCCATCGTCGATGGGCTGGAGTCGGCGCCTTCAAGTCCGACGAAGGTGCTCCCGGCTTCGCCGGAGGCCCACCTGCTCAGGCATGTCGAGGGGGCGGCGGCATCTGCCTGGATCGGGGTTCGGCCCGATGGGGGGCGGCGTTTTTGGGGGAGTTCGAATCGCACGCTGGTGAACGGTTGCTACTGGGCGACGGATCGGGCGATCCCCAATTCAGAGCCAAGGCGGTGGGAAAGGGAGCGGACAGCGGTCGGTTGGCAGTCGAAGAGGGTTCCGGAGTCGATCGGAGAGAAGGGCGAGGGTGCACCTGGAGAAGTTTGGTGGCGTTGTCTCGCTCTGGTGCCGCCGACCTGGAAAGGGCATCTTCCTCTGCAGCTTGAGGCCGCTTGTTTTGGTGAGGATGCCGAACTCCATGTGAATGGAGAGATGATTCGGGATGGAATGGTTTCGGGCGATCTCGTGCAGCTCAACGCCCTCAACCACATCGCGATTCGGGCCCGGGGAAGGGCGGTGGCGGAGAACGCCGGCGCGCCTTCCATTCGCAATGCGAACGGCGAGGTGATCTCGCTGGAAGGACGCTGGCAGCGGCGCCGGGGGAATGACCCGGATTGGGCGAATTTTCCCATCCCACCCCAGTTCGGCGCCTCGACCGACTTTATTTTTGAAGCCGCCGGCGAACCTTGATTGATTGATTGCGGGTGGCTCGAAGAGGGGCATGATGGCGACGGACAATGCAGTCGATGATGGACATGACAGACCGTGTGGTTTTGATCGTGGGCGGGACCTCCGGTTTGGGGTTCTCCGCAGCGCGAAGCCTGATCGATGCCGGGGGTTCGGTCGTGGTTACGGGCCGGAATCAAGAGAAGATTGATCGGGCCCAGGATCAGTTAGGCGAGCGATGTCGTGGTGTCGTGGGAGACGCGGCACGATCATCGTCGGCGGAGGCGGCAGTGGCGCTCGCGGTGAGCGCGTTTGGGAAGCTCGATGGGCTCTATCACGTCGCCGGCGGAAGCGGCAGGTCGCGAGGCGATGGCCGTCTGCACGAGGTGACCGATGAAGGTGTGGAGTACACCTTGGATCTCAATTTGAAATCACTGATCTATAGCAATCGGGCGGCGATCCGGCAGTTCCTCGAGCAGGGTGACGGCGGCGTGATCTTGAACATGGGCTCGGTGCTCGGTTATTCGCCGTCCCCCGACTTCTTTGCCTCCCACATTTACGCCGCGACCAAGTCCGCCGCGATTGGCTTCACCAAATCGATCGCCTCACATTATGCGCGAGAAAACATCCGGGCCAATGTCATCGCGCCGGCCCTGGTAGAGTCTCCCATGTCTGAGCGGGCCGCGGGCGACGAGGCCATCATGGAGTTTGTCCGGCGGAAACAGCCGCTCGATGGCGGGCGCGTTGGTCAGCCGGAGGACCTCGATAGTGCTGCGGTGTTCTTTCTCTCGGAGGCCTCGCGGTTTGTCACGGGCCAGGTGCTCGCTGTCGATGGCGGGTGGACCGTCACTGAGGGGGTGGATCGTAGTTAGTGAAATGGCGATGGGGGCCACGAACATCATCGGGATCGATCTCGGAGGGACGGAGATCAAGAGCGTGGCCGTCTGCTATCCCAGTGGTGAAACGCTGCATCGGGAGACCTTACCCACGCGGGATGGCGAGTTTGATGAAGCGAGCGGCCATCCGGTTTTCGCACGGCAAGTGGCGGAGCTGATCGCGCGGCACGAGTCGCGGCTCGGTGCGGCGGTGAACGGTGTCGGTCTGTCGGCCCCCGGTTTGGCGACGAAAGAGGGAGACGCCATCGGATTCATGCCGGGACGTATGTTTGGGCTCGACGGCCTCGTTTGGCGGGACGTACTCGAGCGTGGCCATGCGGTTCCCGTGCTCAACGATGCTCATGCCGCGTTGATGGGCGAGATTTGGTTAGGCGCTGCGCGTGGATTGGAGGATGTGGTGATGTTCACGCAGGGTACGGGGGTGGGCGGCGCCATCGTCTCCGGCGGGCATTTGCTC